>PLTD01000244.1 GCA_003165335.1 Rhodospirillales bacterium
GTCGGCGGCGCAGGCGGCAATGCCGTCAACAACATGATCCGCTCCAATCTGGAAGGGGTCGAGTTCCTGGTCTGCAATACGGACGCCCAGGCTCTGAACCATTCGGCGGCGGAAAAGCGCATCCAACTCGGGCTCAACATCACCCGCGGCTTAGGCGCCGGTTCAAGACCGGATGTCGGACGCGCCTCAGCCGAGGAGGCTCTTGAAGAACTTTTCGGTTATCTTGAGGGTTCGAACATGGTGTTCATCACTGCCGGTATGGGCGGCGGCACGGGCACGGGTGCGGCGCCTGTCATCGCCCGAGCGGCGCGCGAGCACAACATCCTGACAGTCGGCGTGGTGACAAAGCCCTTTCAGTTCGAGGGCGCGCACCGGATGAAGACTGCCGAGGCGGGAATCCAGGAACTTCAGCAATATGTCGACACACTGATCGTCATTCCGAACCAGAATTTATTCCGGATCGCGAACGAAAAGACGACCTTTGCCGATGCCTTCAAGATGGCCGACGAAGTTCTGCATTCCGGAGTACGCGGCGTCACCGATTTGATTGTGATGCCGGGACTGATCAATCTCGATTTTGCCGACATTCGCACGGTGATGAGCGAGATGGGCAAGGCGATGATGGGAACGGGCGAAGCCGAAGGCGCACGACGTGCCATCGATGCTGCGGAGGCCGCAATTTCGAATCCGCTTCTGGATGAAGTTTCGCTTAAGGGCGCACGGGCTATGCTGATTAACATCACCGCTGGTTCGGACATCGCGCTATTCGAAGTCGACGAAGTCGTGAATCGCGTTCGCGCCGAAGTCGACCCCGACGCCAATCTGATTTTCGGTTCGACCTTCGACCCAACGATGGAAGGTCGTTTGCGGGTTTCAGTGGTCGCAACCGGGATCGACGCCGGTCCGGCGATTGGAGCCACACAAAAGTCTACCGCAGGGTCGGCTTCGCAACCTTCCCAGAGGCAAACGACCCTGGAGGTCATACGCGGCGGTGTTGAGTCAGCTCCGATCCGTCCGGTTTCGCCCTACGCCTTGTCAGCTGTCGCACCACCGCAGTCGCCGTCGACTTTGCCCGAGGATACGCCTCAATCTCAATTAGCTGACGAACCTAAGACCGCTCAATTCGAGCCGGAGACAGAGGCGCTGGCCGATCCGCTTTCCCCTCTCGCGCCTACTCCGATCGAGGTTCCGCCGACGCTAGAGGGACGTCTGGAGGTCGAGAGAGTGCTAAGTACGATTGCTGTCTCGAATGAGGCGGGACGCATCCCGGTTTCGCAGACCGCAACACCGACCTTTCCGACTCTTTCGGCTAATCCGAACTATCAGATGAGGCAGCGATTTACGCCGGAGCCTGAACCGAAGCGAAGCTTTACTCTGTTCGAGCGCCTAACAGGGGCAGCCCGTCGTGCAGAGAATGAGCGAGGCGGTTCCGACAAATAGTTTTCTCTCTCCGACTCGCGCAAGTTCGGAGCGATAACCATTTGAATCGCTTCACGAGGGGCTGACATAGAGTTGACGCCCCATACTTTCCAGCACGAGTGCGCGCCGTCGGATGATTTTGTTTTCTCGCTTGATCGATGCGTTGGTCTTTATGCCGTCGCGCAATGGAAAGCTAAGGCTGCTAGGCGAATATTTCACGACTACACAAGACCCTGATCGGGGATGGGCGCTGGCAGCTTTAACCGGCGCACTGGATTTGCCCAGCGCCAAACCCGCGATGATCCGCGAATTGGCGGCGAAGCGGGTCGACACGGAACTGCTGCGCTGGTCGTACGACTATGTGGGCGATCTGGCGGAAACCGTCGCTCTGATCTGGCCACCGCACCAAACGAACCACGCTCCGCCGCTGATCAGCGAAGTTGTCGCCGACATTACCGGTGCGAAGCGAGGCGAAACGCCAGCGCTTGTCGAAGGTTGGCTGGATGCATGCACGGCCGATCAGCGCTTTGCTCTGCTCAAGCTGGTCACCGGGGGGCTGCGAATTGGTGTCTCGGCGCGGCTTGCCAAGACTGCATTGGCCGAATGGTCGGGCAGAGATGTGAGCGAGATCGAAGAGATATGGCACGGGCTTGAACCACCCTACCGGGAGCTCTTCGATTGGCTGGAGGGCCGGGGACTGCGCCCGGACCCCGATCACCATGCCGCATTTCGACCATTGATGTTGGCAAACCCGCTTGAAAGCTCAGACATCGCGGCCTTGAACGCGTCCGATTACCGCGCGGAATGGAAATGGGACGGTATCCGCGTTCAACTCGTCGGCAAGAAGCGGGAATCAGGCGAAATAGAGCGGCGAATTTATTCTCGTTCGGGCGACGAAGTGACACGCGTGTTCCCGGAGATTGCCGCGGCAATGGATTTCGACGCAGTCCTCGATGGTGAAATGCTGGTGTTGCGAGACGGGGCCGTGATGCCGTTCAATGAGTTGCAGCAGCGTCTCAACCGCAAGACCGTTACCCAAAAGCTGCTGGCGCAATATCCCGCGTTTGTCCGGCTCTATGACATCCTGGCCGAGGGCGGCGAGGATTTGCGCCGACTCTCGTTCGACGCTCGACGGGACCGGCTAGAGGCATGGCACGCGCGAATGCGCCCCGAACGGATGGACCTGTCGCCGATCGTGACCTTCGCGGGCTGGGAGGAGCTTACCGCTATGCGCGATGCCTCGCGGGAAAACGGCATCGAGGGGCTGATGCTGAAGCGCGGCGACAGTAGCTATGTGCCTGGCCGACCGAAGGGGCCCTGGTTCAAATGGAAGCGCGGGGCGCTGAGCTTGGACTGCGTCATGATGTATGCCCAGCGGGGCCATGGGAAGCGGTCGAGTTATTACTCCGACTATACTTTCGGCTGCTGGAGGCCGGCTGCGGAAGGTGGTCTTGAGCTTGTGCCCGTAGGCAAGGCCTATTCCGGCTTCACCGACGAAGAGCTATTGAGGTTGGATCGCTGGGTGCGTGCTCACACCACCAACCGTTTCGGCCCGGTGCGCGAGGTCGAGCCCGGGCTGGTGCTGGAATTGGCATTCGACAGCGTCCATCGCTCCACCCGGCACAAGTCCGGCGTCGCGATGCGGTTCCCACGCGTCCATCGTATCCGTTGGGACAAGCCGCCCGAGGAGGCGGACCATTTAGCGACATTGGAAAAGCTGATCGTACCGTAGACGGTTACTTAGGTTGCGCCAGGAATACCAAATCAGCGCAGCTTCCGTCGGGCAGTTCGAAGTCGGTGGGTTTCATATAGGCCAGCGAATAGGGCACGACATTCCAGAACTCCGACATGCCCACCACAGTATAGTGGCCGGCCGGGACATGGATACTGAAGTTACCTTGCTGGTCTGTTGTGATCGTCTGGTCGCGGCCGACGTAGTTTTGGACAGTCACCGGAATGGCCGGCGCCCCGGAGTCGGAGATCGCCTGGCTGCCGGGCAGCGGTAGCATGACGCGGCCCGCGATATCGGCCCCGCCGCCGGCAGAGGCTTTCAGAACCTGATCGATAGCAGCAATAGATTTGTCCGCCTGCGAAAGCTCGGAAGAGTTGCCGCATGCGTCAGGCGCCGGGCGCGACTGCTGGTTCTTGTTGATGAACAGCAAATAGCTCTTGCCGACTTCCATCGTGAATTTTGTTTCGTCGTTTCCGGTATAGATTTCGTCGTTCGCCAGTTTCTCGCCACGGTATGATTTGCTGACCGCGATCTTATAGAACCAGCCTTCGACATTGTTTGGGTCTGGAGTGTCGGGAATCTTTCGTACGGCAAGTATCTTGGCTACGACGACATTCTCGCTGTGGAAAAATTCGGTGCAAACCCGGACAGGTTGCGGTTGGAGACAATAGGCTTGGGCGGATCCAGCGATGAGCGCTGACACCGATATGGCCGCGGCTGCCAAAACTCCCCTCGACATCGGCTTCCTCATTTCGTTCATTCCCCAAAGGCCAGGGCCGCGTTGTAACATCGGATGCCCTCACGAACCACTAAAGGAACAGTTATGATTCTCGAAATCGCACAAATCACCGTTAAGTCCGGTATGGAAGAATTGTTCGAAGCCGGCGTAACTCAAGCGGTGCCGCTGTTCCGGCGCGCAAAGGGCTGCGTGTCTATGGAGCTTACGCGGTCGATCGAGATTCCCAGCCGCTATCGGCTTCTGGTCGGTTGGGAGACATTGGAAAACCATACAATCGATTTTCGCAATTCCGAAGATTTCCAAAGCTGGCGCGGCCTAGTCTCTCACTGCTTCGACGGTGCTCCGCAAGTGGAGCACGCGCGCCAAAACTTAAAAGGGTTTTGACGGTTTCGCTGTAAGAAACTGAGTGTCATTATTCGTCACATCGGGTGAGAGAATATCTCACAGAGAAGTTCCGGCCTATTAGGTGGTGCGACCGAACTGACCTTGCAGAGACCGAATATTTCTGTGCGCCTCAAAAATAATACCATTTAATATCAGGATGTTGAATTATATTTCCGGTGCCGGAACCGGGGCCGGCCGCAGACTTGGCACGGCGGCTGCAATGATCTTCGTGTCGAGCCGAAGTGGTTCGACCGGGTGGCTGGAGGGCCATTCGTCATAGAAAATTATGATAAGGAGATTTGAAATGGTTCGTTTCCCCACACTGGTTGCGGCGTCTTTTGCGGTCGTCGTTACAACAGCGGCCTATGCCCATGCCGCCCCCGAATCTATCGCGCCAAACACGTTGATCGCCCAGGTCGCCGGCAAGCCTCTGACGATTGCCGCAGCTAAAGGCAAGGTCACCGAGTGGCTTTCGGCCACGGGCTATTCGCGACTGCGCGCCGGAGATGCCGAATTCGACCGTCAGGGTAATGTGAAGGTCGAAGTTCTAAATCCCCAGGGTACCCCCTACACCCATGTCCTGGTTCATGCTGCCGACGGCACGATCACCGATGCTCGCGCCGGTGTCGCGACCGATCGCAAGGGCTGAGTTTTGGTCTTGTTCCCCCGGTTGAAGGGTGATCTGCGAGCGGTTCGGGATTGCACCTTCGCCGGGACGGCACAGCTGAAATTCGATATTTCCGAGGGGTATCCGACATGACGCTCAGCCCGGCAAATCTACTTATATCGGCATCAATTTTTGCCATTGCGGTCACCGCCTTGACCCGTTCCACTCTAGCTGACAGCGAAACGCGCACCACTGCGCCATTTCATGCGGTTTCGTTCGAAGGCTCCTGGACGATCGACGTTACGGTCGGCAAGGAAAGCTCGATTGTCATAGAAGGCGACAAAGACGTGGTTTCCAGGGTCAGGACCGAGGTTGTCGACGGTGAATTGCTGGTCAAGCTTGAGCCCCGGCCCTGGACCTTGTTCTGTAAGCATGGTCTGGGCGATCTGTCTGCCCATATCACCGTGCCTCAGCTAACCGCATTTACTCTGAAGGGCAGCGGTGACGCGGACATCGATGGGCTTAACGGCGGCTCTGTGTCGTTTGCCGTCAGCGGCTCGGGGGACCTGACAGCAACTGGCAAGGTCGATACGGTCGCCATAGTCGTTAACGGCTCCGGTCAGGCCGATTTGTCCGGCTTGGTCTCGGCTAGAGCCTCGGCTACGATCAATGGCAGCGGGGATGCGACGGTCAACCCCAGCGAAGCTCTCGCAGCGGTGGTCAACGGCAGCGGCCAGGTGGCCTATGTCGCTGAGGGCGTCAAAGTGACCAGCGTTGTTCACGGCAGCGGGATGGTTGAAAAACAGTAGAGTCGGAAGGGCGGAATTTTCTGAAGCGGGTTTTCATTCTTCTTGCGTTCCTCGGCGCCGCCATACTCCTGGCCTGCCTCGCGCAACCTTGGTGGCTCCTGGCCATGCTTTATCTCGGCCGCAATCAGGCAGCAATTTCGCTGCCCGTGAAGCCGCCGCCTCATGATCTTGCTGAGGAGCGCGCCCAAGATCTCGACGATCTACGGCAGCTACCGAACGTCGACCGCAGTTTTACCCCAGATACCAAGACGAAATTTATCGAAGAAATAGATGCCGTCCAAACGCAGGCTGCGATCATGTCGCCGGCCCAGTTCGAAATGGCCGTGTCCCGGCTGGTCGCACTTTCCGGAAACGGACACACGTCGGTCGATAAGAATCAAAGGGGGCGACTGTTCGGCCGCGCCCCGGTCCGTTTTGCGTGGTTCGCCGGGGAACTCTACATCGTCCGGGTCCACTGGCCGGCAATAGACCTGCTGGGACGCCACGTCGTCTCGATCGACGGCCGGCCGGTATCTGAAGCATTCGACGCCGTCCGCCCCTATATCAGCGGCACGCAAGAGCGGGCACGCGACGACAGCACGCCGGTGCTCGAAAGTCCGGCTCTATTGCAGACGGTTTGGCCCGATACCGATGGCGAGCATCTGAACCTCGGCCTAGCCGACGGCGCGTTTCGACAACTCGACGCTCTTGTCCCGATTTTCGATCCTTTTACGCTTCAACCCGTCATGGCGATCGCGAGTACCGGCGATGACATCTGGCAGACCGCAGTGAGCCGCCTCCCGCAGACGCCACTGTCGTTGCGCATGCCGGAGCATATGGCGTTCGTCTCGATATTGGGACATGGCGGGCTTTACGTCCGCATCAACGGCAATTCGAACGACCCCTACGGTACGCTTGCCGATCAGTTGGCGCGGATCGCGGCCGACCCGCCGAAAGACGGTTGGCGCTGGATTGTTCTTGATCTTCGTTTTAACAACGGCGGGGACGAGCTTAAGACCATGGCTTTCACCAAGTCCTTGCCGAAGCTTCTTGCGGCTGACGGCAATCTCTGGATATTGACCGGAAACGCCACTTTCTCTGCGGCGATCATCACTGCGGCGCGGGCCAAGGCGTTTTTGGGTAAGCGCGCCCATATCGTGGGCGAGACGGCGGGCGACCGTAGCCCTTTTTGGAGCGGCGGTGGTGCGCCGCTGGTGCTGCGCAACTCCGGAATCCGGGTAGACCATGCCTATTTCAAGCAGGACTGGTCAGCGGGCTGCGATTCCATTCAGCTCTGCTCGCCCTTTCAGTTCATCTACGGTGTGGCGGCCGGCGACATGACGCCTGAGATCAAAATAGGCTGGTCGTTCTCCGACTATCTGGCCGGCCGCGACACGGTGCTGGAGAAGGTGCGGGATCTCAACCGTTAGTCAGGACTCCAGTCCGGCATTCTCCGCCGCCACCTTGCCCAATGCGGCCATGTCGAGATGATCCCAGCCTCGCGACAGCGCGATCAAAAAACGGTCGCGTATCAAGTCTGCCAGCGGCAAAGGCACGCCGACTTCATCGGCAGCCGCGATCGCCAGTCTTGTATCCTTGACAGCAAGTGGCAGGGCAAAGCCGGCCGGTTCATAGCGGCGCTCGACGATAGCTTCGCCGTAGATCTTGTAGAGCGGCGCCGAGAACAATGAGCCCGTCATGAAATCCAGATATTGGGCAGGGTCGACGCCATGTTTGCGGATGAGTGCCAGGGCTTCGGCCAGACCTTCAATCGCAGTCTGAAGCATGAAATTGCCAGAAATTTTGACTGCTGCAGCGTGAACGGGATCTTCGCCGAACCGCACAGTCTTCTGCCCGACGGCATCGAGAAGCGGCAAAACCCGCTCGACCGCCTTTGCTGGACCGGCGACGGGTATAAACAGCTTGGCAGCTTTCGCCGCATCAGGGCGTCCGAACACTGGTGCGGCGATGAAATCATGTCCTTTAGACCGAAGGATCGTCACTAGGTCCCGGGTTACGGCCAGCGACACTGTACTCATATTGATGAGGATGCCGTTCGGCGGCAAACCTGAGAGTACGCCCCGAGGACTTACCACCGTGTCCCGCAGAGCCTCATCGCTCGCCACCATGGTGAAGACGATGCCCGAGCGTGCAGCGTCGGCGGGACAGTTGGCGATCGTCGCACCTAATTGGGCGAGCGGCTCAGCCCTTGCCCGCGTTCGGTTATAGACAATGACGCTATTTCCGGCCTTGAGCAGGTTGCCGGCAATGGCGGAGCCCATGTTTCCGAGGCCGATAAATCCGATATCCATGGGGGCGTCTTTCATTTTCGCGTGTTTGATATCTCTAAAGACCTTGCGACGGGCCTTGGCCTTTTAAAGGTGGGATGTGACAGATAATGAGTTCGCCATGACATTTGACGTTTCGAAATCCCCTGCCTCGCGGGGTTTTTCTCTCCCTGCAGAGTGGATGCCTCATGCGCGCACCTGGATGGCCTGGCCGGCTCGTCCTGCGACCTGGCAGGGCGGCGGGATCGAAGCCGCACGCGCTGTGCATGTGGAGCTTGCGAAGGCGATAGCCGGCTTCGAGCCGGTGACGATGGTGTGCAGTCCCGGCGAACTGGCCGAAGCGTCGTTAATGTGCGGACCCGGAATCGATTTGGCGCCAGTGCCGCTTTCGGATGGCTGGATGCGCGATATAGGGCCCACGTTCGTCAAGAACGCGGCTGGCGATATCGGGGGAATCGACTGGATATTCAACGGATGGGGCGGTCTTCACAACGAATTCAGTCTGGATGCGCAAGTCGCCGCCGAGGTGTTGAAGTTGCGCGCATGTCAGCGTTTTGCGGCCCCAATCGTGCTTGAAGGCGGCGCCTTCGGTAGTGATGGTGCGGGTACTTTGCTTGTGACAGAGCAGTGCCTGCTGGACCCGAAACGCAATCCTGGAATGAGCAAGACAGATATCGAAGCCCACCTGGCGGAGTTTCTCGGTGCAGGCGCTGTGATCTGGCTGGGGCAAGGTTATGAAGAAGACGAAACCGGCGGCCACGTCGATGAGGTGGCGTGCTTCGTCAAGCCTGGGACCGTGATGCTTCAGGTTCCCAGTGACCCGGCTGATCCCAATTATTTGATCCAGCATGACAATCTGGCACGGCTGAAGTCAGCGCGCGATGCCTGCGGTCGATCTATCGAAGTGATTGAAATCCCGCAGCCGGCACGGCGGGAGTTAAACGGCAGGCGGTTGACTCTGTCCTATATCAATTTCGCATTTGCCAATGACGGTCTGATAATCCCATCATTCGGAGATCCCTGTGACGACCCGGTCTTCCGCATTTTTACGGGCCTGTTTCCGGACCGAAAGATAATACAGCTCCAAGCCGACGATTTGGTGGTCGGTGGAGGCGGAATTCACTGCATTACACAGCAGGAACCCGCTGCCTGAGCATTCAATCGAGTTCGGTCGCCGTGTTTATAACCTTGCTGGCGAGGCCATAGGTGACGGCTTCTTCGGCTGACATCCAATAGTTCCGTTCGGTGTCGCGGGTGACTTTTTCGAGCGATTGCCCGGTTTCGCGCGCAAAGGTCTCGTTCAGCCG
The DNA here is from genome assembly GCA_003165335.1 of Rhodospirillales bacterium. Taxonomy (GTDB): domain Bacteria; phylum Pseudomonadota; class Alphaproteobacteria; order BOG-932; family Roseiterribacteraceae; genus BOG-932. Next base: position 9,265 of record PLTD01000244.1, read on the forward strand.
ATGGCGCATCCGAATGATTTCCTTGGCTTCGATCGCGATGTCGCTAGCCTTGCCCATCGTGCCGCCGCTGGGTTGATGCAGCATGAAGCGCGTATTGGGCAGGCAGAAGCGATTTTCCTTCTTTGCAGCGATGAAGATCAGCGCACCGGCGCTTGCAACCCAGCCCGTACCGATAACTTGGACAGGCGCGCGTACGAAGCGGATGATATCGAAAATCGTGTCGCCGGATTCGACGTGACCGCCCGGCGAGTTGATGAACAGGCGGATCGGTTTGTCGCTATCGGACGACAGGGCGATCAATTGTGCTGTAATGGCGCGCGCCACCTTGTCGTTAATCTCGCCGAACAGCAGAACTGTGCGAGACTTGAACAGGTTGGCATCGATCATATTCGGCGGGCGCTCATCGGCCTTCGGCTCCTTCGCCGGCGCATCGGGCAGATCTTCTTCGTCTAGGCGTTCGATGAACATGGACAGAACTCCCGCCGGATCGGTATCAATTCCGGCTGAATGATAGAGATGGCTGACATACGATGCCAGTGGAACGCTGGCAAGGTTGACCGCCGGCTTGAGAGGTATCTGGTTTGATCTACTTTCCGGCGCAATGGGGCAATCTGACGACAAATGATTTTGTCGGCGGCGCGCTGGCCGATGCGCTCGCGATCCTGCCGGTCGCAGCTGTCGAGCAGCATGGTCCGCACCTGCCGCTTTCGACTGATGTGATCATAAACCAGGGAATAATCGACGCGGCTTGTCACCTGCTGCCGACGGATTTTCCTGTCGTGGTGCTCCCGATGCAGGCCATCGGGACATCTCATGAGCATTTGGCATTTCCCGGAACATTGTCGTTGAACGCAGCGACTCTAATTGAGTTATGGACCGCGGTCGGCGAGGGGGTTTTTCGCGCGGGCATGCGCAAACTCCTGATTTTCAACAGCCATGGCGGTCAGGCGGGTTTGCCGGAAATCGTTGCGACCGACCTGAGGGCGAGGCGGGGGATGATTGTCTCTTGGGCTAGCCCCGGTGCGTTCGGTACTCCCGACGGTTGCGTGGACAAAGCCGAGGCATCCCACGGCATTCACGGCGGTCTCAAGGAGACCGCGATGATGCTGCATCTTCGTCCCGATCTGGTTCGACGTGATGCCACGACTGACTTCCCGTCGATGGGGCAGTCGATGGAGATGGATTTCATGCGGCTACGAGCCACCGGCCGGACGGGTTTCGGCTGGCAGACTCAAGATCTCAACCCGGCCGGGGTTGTCGGGAATGCAGTTTCGGCCACGTCGCAATTGGGCGCCCAATTGGTCGATCATGCGGCGCAAGGCCTAGTTGAGTTGATCGAGGACCTGCTCCGGTTCGAACTTCCCGGGCGTTAGGTCGAACTTTGCGATCGGCACGAGTTCAGGGTCGCAAGGCCGCAATCGCCGCGGCTGTTGTCGGCAATGCCCTGGAATGGTTCGATTTCACTGTTTTCAGCTTGTTTGCGAGCCAGATCGGGAAGGCCTTCTTCCCTGTCGGAAACGACATCACGTCACTTCTGTTGGCGCTCGCAACATTCGGCGTCGGCTTTGTCCTGCGCCCGATCGGAGCGGTGGTTCTGGGACATTATGCCGACCGAGCCGGGCGTCGGGCGGCGCTGTCCTTGATTATCGTTCTGATGTCGGTTGGGACTGCGATCATCGCCCTAACGCCGACTTTTGCCCGGATTGGCATTGCCGCATCGGCGTTGATCGTGGCGGCGCGGCTGATCCAGGGCTTTTCGGTCGGTGGGGAAATGGGTGGCGCTACCGCGTTCCTAATCGAATCGGCCCCGCAGGACCAGCGTGGGTTGTTTGCCAGCTGGCAATTTGCAGGTCAGGCCGCGGCAGCCCTTACAGGCAGTCTGGTTGCGCTTTGCCTGACACGATTGCTCACGCCCGCCGAGCTTGCCGGCTGGGGTTGGCGTGTGCCCTTTCTTCTAGGCCTCGCTATCGGACCCGTCGGCTATTATCTGAGGTCGAAGATGTCCGACTCGGATGCTGTATCAGACAGTAGGCATCTGGCCTCGCGTCTGCCGGTCCTGGCAGCTTGGCGAGGGTACAGGCGCGAAATTGCACTTTCCTTCGGCACCACCATTCTGGGAACAGCCGCTGTCTATATCGTCATTTTCTTTATGCCGACTTATGCGGTGAGGACGCTGGGGTTCGCGTCAGGCGATGCTTTCACCGCGACGCTTCTGGCGAGCACATTGTGGCTGGTATTCAGTCCCATCGCCGGAAGGATCTCCGACCGTGTCGGTCGGCGCAAACAGCTATTGGCGGTCGCGCTGGCAATAGCCACCGTAAGTTACCCGCTCTTTTCACTGCTCATCGCTTTCCCGGTAACGGGAACCCTCATCGCGGTTCAAGGGGCGCTCGCTATTCTTCTGGCCCTGTTCATCGGCCCGCTGGCCGCCTTTATCGCAGAAATGTTTCCCGCCGCCATAAGGGCAACGGGCCTATCGCTGGGATATAGCATTGCTGTGCCGATTTTCGGCGGATTTGCGCCGTTTGTCGTGACCTGGCTCGATGGTGGCGACCACCTCTCGCCGGCCTATTACCTGATTCTCTGCGCTGTGCCGACAATAGGAACCTTGCTGTGGATGGGCGCTGCGCGGGATTGATGGTCCGCGCAGCGCGATTCCTTATTTGTGCTTCGCTTTAGCCGCTGCTGCTGCTGCCGGTGCGGCGGCGGCCTTTGTCTGCATGGCGGCAATCGTCGCGTTCAACTGGTTGACCGCGTCGTTCGCCTTGGCGGCGGAAGCTGTCGCCGCATCGGCCGCTGCCTTCGCTGCATTGGCCAGGGCCCCGGCATTTACCGCATTAGTCTGAATCGGGTGGATCTTGGCCTCTACGCTGGCAAGTTCTGCGCTCAACTTGTCGATCTGCATTGAGGAATAATAAGCTCCTCCGCCAGCCAAAACGATGATCAACACCAAAAGGATTGTAAATCTTCCGCCGTCCATGGGTTTCCTCCTTGTTCATTTCGAGGGCGAAGACGCGGTCTTTGCCCTGCTTTCACATAGGAGGTCGCTTAATTGCGGCAATAATGTGGCGGCGACGCGGATGCCGAGGTTTAGCTACCCGCACCCGTGAGTGCGGCAGCGCCCAGTATGCGGCCGTCGTGCGCCTGAACCAATATTAGCGACGCCGTGTTTGGCGTCTGTCGCTTCGACCGGGAGTTTGACAGATCGGCCGGTCCAATCACCGACAGTTTTCAGAGTTTCGACCCCGTTTACGTCTTGCGCCATGCGACCGGCATTCTGACCCTGTTGCACTGGCGTGTCGCGGCTTCGCAGGAAGCGTATGAGGATAATTTTGCCGTGTCCGTTACCGGCACCGATCGAAACCGATTTGCCGTTCGCGGCAAAGGTAACGGGAGCGGCGACCAGGCGCGCGGCTCGGGATATGGTCTGGAGCACCTCATCGCAATGCGAACCCACCAATTGGTGCTCGCCATCGATGACGATCTGCGGGGTATAAACCTCCTTCTTTCCGAACTGCGAGGCGTAGTCATCAGGTTCCTCGCGAGAAACC
>PLTD01000181.1 GCA_003165335.1 Rhodospirillales bacterium
TGCTGAATTCGGCCAGGACGCTGTCGAGCGAAAGCTCACGGCTGCGTCAGGAACTCGATCGCTTCATGGAAAATATCCGCGCGGCGTAGTGAGCGTAGCCCGGATGAGCGAAGCGAAATCCGGGTGACCTCACAAGGCATTTCCCGCATGTCGCTGCGGATTGGACGTGAGGACGTTTATGGAGATTGTCGGTCGCGCGCCTGAATTGGCTGGGCTCCTGTGTGAAGCATTCATCTGTCAGGGGTTCGTTAACAAAGGCAACCGCGTATCAAATGCTAACGTCGTTCACCTCTGTTTTGTCGGTGTATGGCACAGACTAATCATCGACTGCGGCGTCATAATTTGGCGAAAATCGGAGGGGCAGCCCAAGCCAACAATGATCATAAGCGAGGGCTGGGAATATCCTCTCGTTGACGTAGGTGCCATCGCCGAAGTTATCGGGCATCGTCTCCAAACCTATAGTATGGCAGCCAACGGCGTAGCCGGCCAAGTCGTGTTCCTGTTCGAAAATGGGCGTACGATTACCATAAACAATGAAAACGACTTATCGGCGTTCCAAATCGATTAGCCCGCAGGGCGGATTAGCGATAGCGTAATCCGCCGCAGACACTCTCCGGCAGGGCGGATTGCGCCTTCGGCTCAATCCGCCCTGCGCCCTGAGATCGGATTGACGATAATGCGGCGGTGACGTGAGCCGGTCGATGGCTGGAGGGACGCGATAGGTTCCTCGCAACATCAGGCTATTTTCTTCTCTTCGATCGGCTCGGCAACCAACTTGACTCCAAACGATCCCATGACCTTTCGAACGGTGTCGAATTCGGGCTTCGCTGTTTCTTTGAAGGTTTTGTAGAGGCTCTCTCGCGAGAGTCCCGTGGCCTTTGAGACGTCAGCAATTCCCTTTGCGCGTGCGACGGTGTCGAACGCAGTGAGAATGTAGACCAGGTCGTTGGTTTCGAACGCCTCGGTAAGATAGGCAGCAACCGCAGCAGGAGTTTTCAGATAGTCGGCTGCGTCAAACTTTGAAACTTTTACCATTTTTCATTCCTTTCCGAGCTGTGCTGCCAGTTCTTTCGCCCGTTTGATGTCTTTGTCCTGAGTTGATTTGTCGCCGCCGCACAAAATGAGCATGATGATCTTGCCGGTTCGCTTGTAATAGACGCGATAGCCCGGTCCGTAGTCGATCTTCAATTCGCTAATGCCGTCGCCAACGGGTCCGACATCGCCCGGATTGCCCATTCCCAGGCGTTCAATCCGTGAGACGACTTTCGCTACGGCCTTCTGATCCCCAAGGGCAGAAAGCCAACTATCGAAAGCATCGGTTTTTTGGACCTCATACACTGGTATCCTATAGGATACAAATGAGCGGTTGTCAATGTACATTGACGTACACGTACATTTGACGAATTTGTTTCCAACAATTTCACCAAGGCCTCGGCTTAAGGGCTCCCGATGAAAATCGTCCAGGCATCATGCATGGCGGCGCTCGCGCTCGGTCTGGCGGGTGCGGCGCTGGCCGACGATTTGCAGACCGTCGGCGATCCCGACAGTCTCGGCTTTTCGGCACGGCGCTTGGCGCGCATCACCTCCTGGTTCGAGGCGCAGACCAACAAGGGCGATCCCTCCGGTTTTGTCGTGGCGATCGCCCGGGGCGGCAAGCTCGCTTATTTGCAGCCCACCGGCTTTGCGGACCACGACAGGAAATTTCCGATGCGGCCGGATTCGATCTTTCGCATCGGATCGATGTCCAAGCAGATCACCAGCGTCGCCACCATGATGCTGGTCGATGAAGGCAAGCTCGACCTTGACGCCCCCGTCGCGCAATATCTGCCGGAGCTGAGGGATATGCAGGTCGTCAGGAAGGATCCGGCCACCGGGGATCCGATCCTGCTGGATCTCGTGCGGAAGGTTTTTGAGCCGGCGAAGCGCGCGATGACGATCCGGGACCTTCTGCGCAATACGTCCGGTCTGGTTATGGCATGGGGGATTACGCCGACCCCGGATTTGCAAATGCGGCGGTACATTTGCTTTACGGCGCCAGGGCGCCGTTCCGGCGCGACAAGCCCATCGCCTCCTTCGTCGCGAGCCTCGACACCCTCCCGCTTCTGCACCAGCCGGGCGAAGTCTGGGAATATTCCATAGGCTACGACGTTCTCGGGCGTGTCATTGAAGTCGTGTCGGGCCAGGCATTCGACCAGTTTTTGCAAAGCCGCCTGTTCGCGCCGCTCCATATGGTCGACAGCGGCTTCTCGGTGCCGCCTGATAAACTCGACCGTCTCGTCGCCGTGCCCGGCGCGCAGCCCGCACCTCTTTCGGATGGCGACGTCGGGAAGCCGCAAACGTTCTTTTCAGGCGGCGGCGGCATCGTCTCCACGGTGCCCGACTTCCTGCGCTTCTGCCAGATGCTGCTCAACGGTGGCGAGCTTGACGGTGCGCGCATTTTGAAGCCTGAAACGGTTCGGCTGATGATGACCAATTCGCTGCCGCCCGACATCCACCTCGCGGGACACGAAGCCGGTCCTGCCTATGGGACGGGGTGGGGGCTCCGCTTCGCCATTCGCACCAACCCGGATTTCAGCTGGATCCCGGGCGCGGTCGGCAGCTTCAACTGGCAGGGCAGCTGGGGCACGTTTTTCTCGGTCGATCCCGTGCAGAAGCTGATCCTGGTCATGATGATGCAGCGGCAGCAGTACAAGGATAACGGCTTCTATTTCAACGCCATCCGCCATCTGCCCTATGCGGCNNCCGACTACGCCGGACGCTACGATTTCGGCGGGTCCGTCAGTTCGCTGGACCGACAGACTTCGGAAACCGACGGCATCGGCTGGACAGGTCTGGAGTCCGTTGTCATGGAGATCCGTGGCCTGAGGGTGATCAAACCGGCCGACGCAGGCCCCGCCGCGAGGGCCGGCGTCATGGCGCAAGACCTCATCACGGCCATTGACGACGCCTCGATCGNNGGCGCAGACCGAGCCGCTCGTCGTCGCCTTTGCCCGCGAGGCGGCGCCCCTGCACAGTGTCCAGCTTCGAGTCCGTGTTGCGGACGGCAAGCTGGTCGGGGTGGCAACCGGCGGCTGGTCGATCCTCGATTTCGACAAGGGCCAGCCGACACAGATGGCGGCTGTCGCGAACGATGAATTCCGCGTCGAGGGTGGCGATCACACGCGGATCGCCTTCCTTCGCGATGCCGCCGGCAAGGTCAACGGCGCCGTTCTCAATCCCGGACCCTGGGAGCAACGCGGCGCGCTCGTCCCATAGGGGCGGGATGGCCCCCGATCACACGCGACCGCCTCGGGTCCTTGCGAAAGGCACCCATCAAGCCGCACGCTGTCGAGCGAAGCTGACGGCGGCGCCAGGAGCTCGACCGCTTCATGGCGAATATCCGCGCGGCGTAGTGTTGGATGTCCGCTTTGCCGCGCATAGCGGACTCAAAGCGGACATCTCGCCATCTCCGTTCGTGCCAAAAGGCGACGTCTGAAATTACAGCCCTGCCTCGCAGGCCAAAATGCCGCAAAACG
>PLTD01000046.1 GCA_003165335.1 Rhodospirillales bacterium
TCGGGACAGCCCCAACCCTTCAGCAGTTCCAACTGTTCTCGCGTTTCGACGCCTTCGGCGATGACCTTGATGCCCATTTCACGCGCGAGCCCGATGGTCGCCTTCACGATGGCAGCATCTCTGGGCATGGTTTCGAGGTGTTTGACGAAATTCTGCGCGATCTTGATGCGGTCGGCCGGAAATTGACTGAGGTATTCCAGCGACGAATAGCCGGTGCCGAAATGGTCCAGGGCCAGTGTGACGCCGGCCTGACGCAGGCGCGGGAGAATATCGTAATGCTCTTGTGAGGCCGTCATCACCACGGTTTCAGTCAACTCAAGCTCGAGCAGCTCGGGTGGCAATCCTGTCTCCGCAAGGGCGGCGGTGATCTCGGTTTCGAGCGCCATCGGCGTCTTGAACTGAAGGACAGAAACATTCACAGCGATCCTGATTGGCGCAAAATCTTCGTCCATCCAGGCCTTGGCCTGTCGGCAGGCCGTCCACAACACCCATCGGCCCAGCTTTGTGACGAGTCCGATTTTCTCAGCCAGAGGAATAAAAAGCTCCGGACCGAGAATACCGCGCGTGGGATGGTGCCAACGCACCAGGGCCTCCACGCCGGTGATTCGCTCGCTATCGACCGCGACCTGGGGTTGATAAGCGAGAAAGAGCTGACCCCCGTCGATCGCTTCGCGAAGCTCCGCTCCTAGCGTGACCCTGGCCCGGACTTCCGCATCCATCGCCTCGGTGAAAAACCGATAACTGCCCCGTCCCTCCGATTTCGCTCGGTACAGCGCCACATCGGCGTGCGACAGCAACGTCTCGGCATCCGCGGCTTCAGGGCCGAAGAGGTCGATCCCAATGCTGGCGCCGGTGTGGATATCGTTTCCCTGGATCGCAAACGGATCGGCGATTGCCTTGATCAGCTTGTCAGCCAGAATCCCCGCATCAGACGGTTCGCTGATATCCGGCAGGACCACCGCGAATTCGTCGCCGCCGAACCGGGCGACGGTATCGGTTTCGCGCGTATTCGACCGAAGCCGGTCCGCCACCGCCTTGAGAAGCTGATCGCCCACCGGGTGACCCAAAGTATCGTTGACGTCCTTGAAGTGATCGAGGTCGAGATAAATAACGGCAAAGCCTTTTCCACCGCGCTTCGCCTGGGCGATGGGGTGCTGCAGCGCCTCGACGAAATCCTCGCGATTGGCCAACCCCGTAAGCACGTCATGGCGCGCCATATGCAGGGCTGACGCTTCGGCGTGCTTGCGCTCCGTGATATCGCGGAAGAACCAGACGCGGCCGAGATTCTCCCCGCCGGGGGTGAGCAGAGACACGGTGTGACGCTCGATAATACGTCCGTCGGTCGTTTCAAGCTCATCATGACTTGCCTTGTCGGGATGATTATAGAGATCCCCTACCTGTGCGGCAAATTTCTGCGGGTCCTTCACCAGCGAGGCCAGGTTCGCCAGCACCATGTCGTCATTTCCGGCGACTAAATCCGGCAGCGGGATTTTCCAGATATACGCGAACCGAATGTTGAACGAGGTAATCCGTCGTTTCGCATCTACCACGAGTATGCCGTCCGGAGATGCTTCCATTTCGGTCTGCAGAAGGATGTTGGCGAATTGAAGTTTGTCCTCTGCGTTCTTGCGCTCGCTAATGTCCTGCACGATTCCCATCAAGTGCAGCGCCTGTCCCTCGGTGTTGTAGGTTGTCCGGACGTGCTGATGGACCGCCTTGACGGCGCCGTCATCCATCACGATCCGATGATCGATCGTGCGATCCGTTCTGCTGGCATACAATTCCGGAAAATCTCTTTTGACCGCCGGCCGGTCATCGGGGTGAACACGCGCGAGCATCGTTGCGTAGGAGGGCGTGGTCGTGGCCGGATCGAGTCCGAAGATACGAAACATCTCCGCTGACCAGGCAAGGCGTTTGGACTGCAGGTCAAGGTCCCAGCTTCCGACGCGCGCTATCGTTTCGGCCTCGACCATCATTGCTTCGCTGGCCGCCAGTTTGGCCGATAAAAGGCCCAGTTCCGATATTGTTTGCTCCAGATGCTTTTCCGCTTCCCTGCGCACACTGATGTCGCGGATCGCCGCCGTCACCAGGATGCCCTCGGCGCTCTCCAGCGGGCTGAGCATCAGTTCAATGGGAAACTCACTGCCGTCCTTGCGCAGCGCGACGAGTTCGATCCCGGTACCGATCTGCTGCGCCAGCGCGTCGGCGGCGGAGCGCAAATCGTCGGCTTTCAGCCGTTCGGCAAATCCCTCGGGAATGATGTTCTTGACCGCCTGCCCGACGAGCTCGCCGCGGCTGTAGCCGAACTGCTTCTCCGCCTGGACGTTCAGCAGGACGATATCCCCGGCCTGGTTCACCACCACCATCGCATCCGGGGCCGCTTCCAGCAGCCCGCGATATCGACTCTCCATCCGCGCCAGCTCGACCGCCGCCGCGGCGCGCCGTTTCTGGTCCCGCGACAAGGTCATGAACAGGAGCACGGCGAACAGTGCAGCGCCCGACGTGCCGATATAGGTGACCCATTTGACACGCCCGCGGGTTGTCTCGGCCTCGGCCTGACGGCGAGCCAGCAGAATTTGCTCGGCGTCGATCATGACGGCGATCCGCGCGCGGATGTCGAGCATGAGATTACGCCCGATATCAGTTCGGATGATCGCGATCGCCTCGTCGTGATGTCCGGCTTTGGCCAGAGTGACGGTCTGGGCCAGCTCGTCCAGTTTCGCGGAAATCACGCCTTGCAGGGCGCGCAGCCGCGCCATCTGATCGGGGTTGTCGCCGACCAACTGCCGCAACTGGTCGGCGGTGGTGGAAATCAACTGATGCGCCGCGTTGTACGAGGTCAGATAGGCTGTGTCTTCGCTCAGTAGAAAGCCGCGCTGTCCGGTTTCCGCATTGAGGATGCCTTCAAGCTCAAGTTGCAGATGCTCGATTACCGAATGTGTGTGATCGACACCGAGTTGCGCCTCGCGGCTCGCCTGTCTGGTGAAGAGGCCGAACGCGACCACCAGGGCGACGAGCACAAAGACCGGAAATAGGCCGACATAGGGACGCGCGAGATTTACCATAAGGTCGGCAGGTGCTTTCTGGTTGGATTCCCGATCCTGTAAACGGGCCAGCCTGCGATTTGATCCGACCAATTTGATTTAATTCAAAGGCAATTGATAAATGAGAATAATGGGAGTTCAAGACGAACCGCCGTTTAAGGGTCGGGATGGATTTCGATGTCAGACGTTTGATCTGGCGACGCCGTTCCACACGTTCACCGGAGCAGAATTCGTGGTTCTCGCGGCCATGCCGATCATCCGCTTTCGGGAGGTCCATAGCTGCCTCAGAATGGCTTAGGCGCGTCGAAGGTAGCCGCCAGCGAGATGAAGTTATTGATATCCGGACCGCCGCTCCGGCCTGATAACGGGCTTATGGAATGCGAGTTAGTGCCAGCTCAATCCCTATATGAATTCATTCAGCGGACATAACGGAACTTTCCTTCATCGGATCACTTTATAAAATACAGGGAAAATATTAGCTACATTTTCTGGATATGCACCTTCCGTGTTTCAGTTTTTGTTGCAACGTGACTTTTCGCTGCCGGCTCAATATCGGGGGCATAAGATGCTTCGCCTGCTACCAGTCATCACTGTCATTTCCGTCCTTGCCTTGCATTCGGGCTTCGCTGCCTCAACCACGGATCAAGGCCAAAATCAGCTCCGGGTACTGCCGGATCAGGGCAGCGGCGCAGCCCCGACCGTCAGTCATAAGCATAGGCGCGGCAAGGCAGTTACAAAAAATACCGGCCAGAAATTTACCGGACCGACCGCCGAATTTGCCGCGGCTGCCGCCTATGAGAATTCCCGCCGCTATGATCTTGCTATACCGCTGTATGACGAGTTGGTGCGCGGAGGATCAAGGGCCAGGATTGCGTCGAACGTTAAGTTCGTCGATGGCACGGAACTGCGCCTAGGAGCGACCTGCGCTGATGAAGCGGCCCACCGGCTAGAAGTTATCGCGACTAAGCAATTGCCGGCAAAGGAAGGCGCCTCGCCCAGCAACTAACCATCGGAGGCTACTCCCCCCTTGGGGAAGTCCGTCGCAAGCGTCACATCTTTCCAGTCTTCGATCGAATGGGTGGCGGTTTTGAGCTTAGCCAGATATGCGTCAGTGCTGTCTGGCGAAAGGTGGCGACTGACCCGTCGAGGCGCGCCGGACGGCGTGCTCAACGGGTCAGTCGCCGCAATGGTCGCGTTGCCGGTTAGGACACGACCGCGCAATGCCAGATGTGCGTGCCGTTCGGGCCGACGTCGTTGCCGGTAGTGTCGCCGGGCTTCGTGTCCTTGCTGAAGCCATAAAGCGGCTTGTCCTTCCAGGCCCACTGCTTCGAGCCGTCATCACGGGTGATCACCGTGAAATCACCGACATTCTTGGCCATGCTCGAAGCCATGGC
>PLTD01000246.1 GCA_003165335.1 Rhodospirillales bacterium
CTTCAGCCGGGGGAAGATGTTAAAGCGACATAACGGAACGAGCGTCTCGCTCACGGGTTAACCCTGCAATCGCGGTCGCCATGCGGCCCGACGGATTTCAAGGTAATCGGTGGGGCAATTTTTATGAGTGAATTTATTTCGGATCTCGCGGCGATCCGCGGTCGCGCACGCAATAGCATCGAAAACGGGGCCGTTACGAGCAGCTACAAAGGCGATCGTCAGCAGGTCGTTAAAGTACTGAACGAGGCACTAGCGACCGAACTCGTCTGCATTTTGCGCTATCGGCGTCATCACTACATGGCAAAGGGCATCCATTCCGAATCGGTGAAGGCGGAATTCTTGGTACATGCCACCGAAGAGCAGGAACATGCCGACTGGCTTGCCGAACGGATTACTCAACTGGGGGGAGAGCCGGACTTCAGCCCTCAGGGGTTGGCGGATCGAAGTCACTCGGAATATGCGCCCGGCACAGACCTCCAATCCATGATCAAGGAAGATCTGATCGCAGAGCGTATTGCGATCGAGACATATTCAGAAATCATTCGTTGGATCGGCAATGACGACCCGACAACACGCAAGCTTTTGGAAGAGATTCTTAAAGTTGAGGAAGAACATGCCGACGATATGGCAAATCTGTTGAGCCGGGTCGGCTAACCGTTTGCGGCCGTCCCGCTTACGCCGGGCGGCGTAAGGCGCAGCGTCAGTATCTGATGGCGCTGCCGCTTCAGAATCTCGAAGCGGAAGCCGAAAAAAGTGAAAGTCTGGCCGACTTCCGGGATGTGGCGTGACTCATAGATCACCAATCCGGCAATTGTTGAATAGTCGGTCTCGTCAGGCAGGTCCCAGTCGAATTCGCGATTGAGATCGCGCACTGTTACGGTCCCATCGATAATATAGCTGCCGTCAGGTTGCGGATAGACACCGGCGACATGGGTATCGAGTTCATCGGTAATGTCGCCGACTATTTCTTCCAGAATATCCTCGAGCGTCACCAGGCCCAGGAGCGACCCATATTCATCGACCACTAAGGCGAAATGCTCGCGGCGTGAACGAAATGCCTGCAGTTGGTCAAGCAGACTGGTGGCATCGGGCACGAACCAGGGCTGAGAGGCGACTTCATCAATATTCAGCGTCTCCATTTTTCCCCGGGCGGCGCGGACTTCGCGCAACAGGGATTTTGCATGAACGACGCCGATGATGTTGTCAGGTTCATCACGCCAAAGCGGAAGGCGCGTGAACGGACTGGCGAGAGCCGCGTCAACTATGTCGGCTGCGGCTAGGTCGGCATCTATCATGACCATTTGCCGCCGATGGGTCATCACCTCCCCGACTGTTACTTCCGCCAGATCGAGAATCGAGCGCAGCATCTTGCGCTCCTGCCTGATCTCGGCCGCTTCTCCGGCATCGTCGCTGGTGTGTTCCTCGATGGCGCTGCGCAGTGCTTCGCCGGTGTCATCGGGCCAAAACTTGCGGCGCAGCCAAATGACGCCCGGATAGATGGCGCCTCCTATCAGCATCCCCACAGCGAGAAAAGCGAGTGTTTCGGTCAGAGTCATTCTGTCCGATCAGGCCGCCAACGCATGGGCCAGAGCGATTTCAACCTCACTGGCCGCGACGTCCTTGGCGACAAAGGCCTGGCCGATGCCGTTGACCAGAACGAAGGTAAGGCGACCGCGTTCAGCCTTTTTGTCTCCCTGCATTCTGCGGATCAGCGCATGCGGTTCGAACGCTACGTTACGCGGCGGCGACACCGGCAGGCCATGCGAGAGCAGATGCGCGCGGACACGCATCAGGTCGTTAACCGGGCAGTGCCCCAATCGGACGGACAGATCGAAGGCCATCACCATACCGATAGAAACGCCCTCACCATGATTAAGCGCACCGCCGAACCCGCTTTCGGCCTCGAGTGCATGGCCGAACGTATGACCGAGATTGAGCAATGCGCGCTGCCCGCCCTCGCGCTCGTCCGCAGCCACTATTGAAGCCTTGGCTCTACAACATGAGGCGATAGCGTAAACTTGGGCTTCCGGGTCGCCTTCAATGACTGCACTGCCGTGTTCGTCTAACCAGGCAAAAAAATCGCTGTCTCCCAGCAAGCCGTACTTGACGACCTCGGCATAGCCGGCCTTGAGTTCTCGAGACGGCAATGTGACCAGCGTATCGGTATCGGCCACGACCAGGAGCGGCTGATGAAACGAACCGATCAGATTCTTGCCATGCGCGCTGTCGATGCCGGTCTTGCCGCCAACCGAACTATCGACCTGGGCCAGCAAAGTTGTCGGAATTTGGATAAAATCGATGCCTCGCAACAAAGTCGCGGCCAAAAAGCCGGCGAGATCGCCGACAACGCCTCCACCCAAGGCCAAGATGACGGTCTTGCGATCGACACCCATCGCGAGAATGCTTTCCGCCGCCTGAGCGTAGCTGCTGAGGCTTTTGCTCTCCTCACCTGCTGGCACCAAAATTGCCGGCGGGATTGCAATGCCCGCCGCGGAAAGGGAGGATTCGACTTTAGATCGATAGAAAGCGGCTACATTCGTGTCGCTGACCAAGATGAGGGGGCGGTCGCCAACCGTTTCCTTAACCAGCGTGCCGAGCCGTGCCAGAAGACCCGGTCCCACGACAATGTCATAGCTGCGGTTGTCGAGGCCGACGCGGATTCGGTCGGATGGCAGGCTATTCATGTCCGTGCACCGCAATGACTATTCAGCGCTTGCAGCACTGCTTCGACCGTGTTTTCAACGGGGCCATGCAAGCTGTCGACCGTCAGGTGCGCCTCGGCATAGATTGGATAACGCAGCGCCATCAGTTCGGCCAATTTGGCCGCTCGGTCGACCCCTTGTAGCAGCGGACGCTTTTGCGAACGGCCAGTCCGCGCTACCAGAGTGTCTAGGTCGGCGCGGAGCCAGACGGTGATGCCATGTTTGCTGATCGTTTCGCGAGTGATGGGGTCCACGAACGCCCCGCCGCCGGTTGCGATAACAGCAAGCGGTCCGCGGACCAATCGGGTAATCATTCGCCGCTCGCCTTCGCGGAACGCAGGCTCTCCGATCTGGGCAAAAAGTTCGGCGACAGTCTTGCCGGTTTCGGTTTCAATCTCGATATCGGTGTCCAGGAACGGCAGTCCCAGTCTATCGGCCAATTTGCGGCCCACGCGCGTCTTTCCCGCCCCCATCAAACCGACCAGAACGACGGGGCGATCGAGGTTAAGATGCTCCGCTGTGACCGACTCGGCGCGGGGCTGTATTGTTTGACTGAGCGACACGGCGCTGTTTATCACAAAGCCGTCCGCGATTGGCAATTGGCCGGGTACATATGAAGATCGTTCTTATCACTGCCGCCGCCATAGTGGCACTCGTCGTCGTGGTTCTGATCGTGCTGGGAAGCGTTGATATTCCTGCGCCGTCCGGTCAGATCGAAAAGCCGATTCCGGCCGACCGCCTGATCCATTAATAGATACCGACCTATGCGTTTAGTCCCGATATTGGCGTTGGCGCTGCTGTTGCCTCTGACAACTGCCTCCGCTCAGTTTTGGGCGCGGCCGGCTGGTGCAGCGGCGCCTGATCAGGCGCGTGCCAACCCTCCCGAGACTGAACCTGAACCTGAACCGCAGAGCGAGCCATCGGCCCCGCAGGAAGCGCTGCCGCAGAAAAGCACCGCTAGCGATGCTGAGGTGCCCCGCAGTTCCGCGCCTCCCGGACTAGCAAGCTCGCTCGGTGGATCAGGTGACACTGGGATCGATTCTATCGGCATACTGCCGGCGAGAGACACCGATTTCGAGCGGACGACCTGGCGTTACACTGGCTTTGCAGCCGTAGCCGATTTATTGGAGCGCCTGCCCGATCGAATTGATTCGGCCGCCGAACATGAATTGGCGAAAAACCTTCTGGTCAGCATCGCCGATGCGCCATCCGGCGACGACGGGGGCAGCCGTCTGCTGGAGCTCAGGGTTCGCAAGCTGCTCGCGATGGGCAATATTTCGGATGCCGCCGCCTTGGCCCGGGCCGCGCCCGGGTTACCCGACAATGCCGCTCTGGCACATGCTGAGGTCGAGGCTGAGCTGTTAGCCGGCCAACTCGAGGCCGCTTGCATCGATATGCGCTCCTTTGCGGCAATACTGACCGATCCCGCAAGTCAGAACGCGCTGATTTTATGCCGTGAAAACGCGGGCGAGACGATCGAAGGCGGTCCACCGCCGCTGGATATTCAGTCGCTCGGCGCGGCCGCCCGGATATCGGGGACTCCTTTGTCAGCTGACCCCCAATCTTCACCTCCCGCTCGGCTGGTCTCAGCGGCGATGGACCCCCAGAATGATCCCGCTTTACGGCTTGAAACAGCCTTCGCCGCCGGGCGGGCGAGCGCGCTTTATGGAGAGTTTCTGGCCAAATTATTTGCCTCTTCTCCCCCAGGCGGCTTGCCCGCCGACGGCGGTGCACCGGCGAACGGGGCCGCAGCAGCGGCTCTATACCAAGCCATCGCGCAAGAAGGACCTGTCGATCAGAAGCTGGGCTTGGCAGAACGCGGTCTTCTGTCGCCTGATGGCGTATCCGACAAGATCGGCGTCGCAATGGTTTCCCCCTTGCGGAGTTTTCAGCCGGTTCCTGAATTGGGTCCTTTGGCCCAGCGGTTCGCGATTTTGTTCTACACTGTGGGGGACACCGAAGCGGCAGCCCCTTGGGCGGAACTTGCCGACGCGAACGGGAGTGCAGCGCAGCTTTGGCCATACCGCGTACTGCTAAAACAGGCGGACGTCATGGGTATCGGCGATTGGGAACAGGGGTCCGGATTGGATGCCCCGCACATTGCCCGAATATTGACCGTACTTTCTGCCTTCGGTGTGACTTCGCCGCCATCAGATAGCGCGCGGGTGAATGGCGATGACAGACCGGAGGCACCCTTCGGCGACTTACTGGCGATGGATAAATCCGCGCGCGATCTTCACGTCGGTGAGACAGTGTTGCGCGCGCTCTCGGTACTGGGCATCGAGGGACCAGCGCGGGCCCATCCGCTCAGTCTACGCCGCGCCCTTAGCGACCTGGATCAGGTCAGCCTGCACAGTGAAGCCCGTGCTCTGGCCTTTGAAGCCATAACCGCAGCCCTATTCGACGGCAGACCGGCACCTAGTACAACAGCAGTGCCGGGCTCATCTATCGGTGGAAATAATGGGCCGGGGCCGTAAACCGAAACTCCGCCCCCCGCTTTCTCCCGGGGTCGACGCATTCCTGGACATGCTGCTGGGGGAGCGCGGCGTTGCCGTCAACACCTGTGCCGCCTATTCAGCCGACCTGGCCGACCTGAGCGTATTCCTGAAGCCTCTCGGCATCCAGGCCGAAGATGCAACAACCGATCAGCTTCGCGCCTATTTTGCGGCTCTTCACGGTAGCGGGACCGCCGCCGCACCGCGTACCGCTGGTCGGCGACTGTCGGCCTTCCGCCAATTCTATCGTTTCCTGCTGTCTGAGGGGCGGCGGCAAGATGATCCCTCCTCTGCGCTTGATGCTCCGAAGCTGGGCCGCCCCTTGCCCAAGCTGTTGTCTGAGGACGAAGTCGCAAGCCTCATAACGCCGATCCAGAACGCAATGTCGGAAGGGGCAGTAGCTGACCCTCAAGAACTTCGTTTCGCGGTGTTGATCGAGTTGCTCTATGGGAGCGGTCTGCGCGTGTCCGAATTGGTCGGCTTGCCGCTCAGCGCGATGGGGCGTGATGGACGCATACTGGCCGTGCGCGGCAAGGGCGGAAAGGACAGGCTGGTGCCGGTTTCCGAGCCGGCGCGTGCGGCACTGGCTGCCTATCTTGCGAATCGCCGCTATTTTGTGGCTGGTGGCGGACCGTCGCCTTGGCTCTTTCCCTCGAAAAGCTCTCGCCTCGGCTATCTGACTCGACAGCGCTTCGCACAGCTGTTGAAGGAACGCGCTTTGTCCGCGGGGCTCGATCCTGAGCGGGTCAGCCCGCATGTGCTGCGCCACGCCTTTGCGACGCATCTGCTGGACCATGGGGCCGATTTGCGCGCAGTGCAAAAAATGCTCGGTCATGCCGATATCGCCACAACCGAAATCTACACTCACGTGGCGGGCGAGCGCCTGCAACGCGTGGTCCGAGCTCACCATCCCCTGTCGAAACGGAAAAGCGAGAATTAGAACGACGTTTGCCCTATTCCAGTCGGGTATACAGGCAGCTGGCCTGCCATCGAAAAGATGCGCTTAGTGCTTGCTTGCCCGCTTTTCGATCGCCGCCAGCAATATGCACAGTGCGATGCCTTCTGAGGCGGTCCGCACATCCTCGAGTGAAGGGAATGACGGGGCAAGCCGCAAGGTGCGGTCATGCGGATCGCGTCCATGCGGCCAGGTCGCGCCGGCGGGCGTGAGGGCAAGCCCTGCCGCCTTGGCCAAGACCACGACGCGCTCGGCTGTACCCTCCATGGCGTCGACGCTGACGAAATAGCCTCCGTCGGGTCGGGTCCACCGCGCTACACCAGTACCGCTCAAGCGTTCGTCGAGCGCCTGAAGCACTGCTGCAAACTTTGGCGCCAGCAAGGCCCGGTGTTTTTCCATATGCGCGGTCAGTCCGGCATCGTCCTTCAGGAATCTCACATGTCGGATTTGGTTGAGTTTGTCCGGTCCGATCGTGCGTTTCCCCGCGCGGGCGAGGTACCAGGCCACGTTGGCGGCCGACGAGGCGAAGAATGCCAGCCCTGCTCCGGCAAAAGTGATCTTTGATGTTGAGGCGAAGACAAAAGCCCGGTCTGGGTTCCCAGCCTGTTCGCACAGATCGAGAATATTGGCGATTTCAGTCCGTTTCTCGCTCAGGTGATGGACGGCATAGGCATTGTCCCAGAACAAGCGGAAGTCGGGTTCGGCCGTCTTCATATTGGCCAGACGACGCACTGTCTCGTCTGAGTATACTTCGCCCGTCGGGTTGGCATATTTCGGCACGCACCACATGCCTTTGACCCCCGGGTCGCTGGCCAGCAATTCGACAACGTCCATGTCGGGCCCCTGCCCGGTTAGCGGTACGGGTATCATGCGGATGCCGTATTCCTCGCAGATCGCGAAATGACGGTCATAGCCCGGAACTGGGCATAGGAAGGCCGGACTGGTTTCCTTCGACCAAGGACGAACCGATCCGGGAACGCCTTTGAGCAAGGCCCAGACAATCGAATCATGCATCATTGCGAGGCTGGCGTTGTTGCCGACGACAATTCGCTCCGGTGCGGCTCCCATCAGCCCAGAAAATAGCGCGCGTGCTTCGGCCAACCCCTGGATTCCGCCGTAATTGCGTCCATCCTCGCGGGCGTCGCTGAAATAATCGCCATTGCCGGGCAGCGTGAGCAGACCGTTGGCAAGGTTCAGCTGTTCGGGCGCAGGTTTGCCGCGGGTCATGTCCAATTTAAGCCCGCGTTGGCGGAAGGCGTCATATTCCGCCTGGACCTGGTCGCGCAGGATTTGGAGTTGGTCGCTGGACAGATCGGAAATCACGCTGATGCTCCTCGGAATCGCTCGGCCTATTAGTGAGGCTGTGTTTCATACAGCCTCACTAAACAATTTTGTAGAGCAGCGAAAACACGAAGTATT
The DNA here is from genome assembly GCA_003165335.1 of Rhodospirillales bacterium. Classification (GTDB taxonomy): domain Bacteria; phylum Pseudomonadota; class Alphaproteobacteria; order BOG-932; family Roseiterribacteraceae; genus BOG-932. Next base: position 7,572 of record PLTD01000246.1, read on the forward strand.
TTTTGATTGTAAAGCTAGTTCGATAAAATTTCGATAAATCGAATCAGTACTTTAGTGTGGCTTTTTAGCGCGTTACTTTCCATTTAGTCTCGAACCTATTATTATATAATGGTGATTGCCAAGTGCCTTATATAGGGGGCTGAATATGGGCAAAACAATTTTGGGTCCGGGTTTACAAAGCTTCGTGTTATAGAAGGTTACATGTCCGAACACACAACGCCCAGGCCAAGCAGCCAAACGGCAAGGGTCAGAGAAGAGGCCTTCTGCCAAGCCTGCGGCTGGCCTGTGATTTTCGCATTCTGTAACGACGGAATGGCGCGCACGGCTCCATATTCCGGCTGGGACAATTGGATATATTGCTCCAATAAGACCTGCCAGCATCACCAAGGCGAAGGCATATTCCACAACATGCCCGACTGGATCAAAACGACCGGCGGGCATTGAATAATTAGAGCCGCTTCCCCATTGGTTTGCTAACGGGGCTCTACGGTTATCTGCATCGGTTTTGGCGCTGCAGCATGTCTATGATATAGACAATGACATCCCTTACCATCATTGCAGAGACCATGGACACGACGATTAACGCATCCAGCGCAATTTCCATTTCCGGCGTGATGAATCCGGGGTTTGAAACCATTCTGACCCCGCAAGCCGTGTCATTTATTGCGGATTTGGAGCGACGCTTCGGCGCGGATCGTCGCCGTCTCCTGGAAGATCGGGTGGATCGCCAAAAGCAATTGGATGCCGGTAAGAAGCCGAGTTTTCTGAACGAAACCAAACAGATTCGCGATCGCAACTGGAAAATCGCCCCCCTGCCCGAGGATCTTAAGGATCGTCGGGTCGAAATCACCGGGCCGGTCGATCGCAAAATGATCATCAACGCGCTGAATTCGGGCGCGAAGCTGTTTATGGCTGATTTCGAAGACTCCAACACGCCGAGCTGGACCAATCAGATTGAGGGCCAGATCAACCTTAAAGATGCGATACGCCGTACGATAACCTTCGATGATTTGGCATCGGGCAAGCATTACGAACTGAACAAGGAGGTCGCCGTCCTAAAGGTTCGCCCACGCGGTTGGCATCTTGAGGAACGGCACGTGACCATCGACGGCAAGCCAATGTCGGGCAGCCTGTTCGATTTCGGGCTTTATGCCTTCCACAATGCTCAAGAGCTGCTCTCGCGGGGCAGCGGCCCCTATTTCTATCTGCCGAAGATGGAATCCTATCGCGAGGCACGGCTTTGGAATGAGGTTTTCTGCCACACTGAGCTGACCCTCGGCATACCGCGCGGTTCGATCAAGGCGACCTGCCTGATCGAAACCATTCTTGCCGCCTTCGAAATGGACGAAATCCTCTATGAGCTGAAGGACCATTCAGCCGGTCTCAATTGCGGACGCTGGGACTACATCTTCAGCTTTATCAAGAAGTTCCAAGGCGACAAGAACGCAATCCTGCCGGACCGCGCGACGGTCACAATGACCACCCATTTCCTGCGCTCCTACAGCCTTTTGGCCATTAAGACCTGCCATCGGCGCGGTGCCCCGGCCATCGGTGGTATGGCGGCGCTGATTCCGATCAAGGATGATCCTGCGGCCAATGAAAAGGCGATGAATGCGGTTAAGGCCGATAAGGAACGCGAATCGTCTGACGGTCATGACGGCACTTGGGTTGCCCATCCGGGCCTCGTGCCTCTGGCTCGGGAGATATTCGACCGGAATATGCCTGAACCGAATCAGATCAGTCGGTTGCTCGAGGATGTAAGCATCACGGCCCAAGATTTGCTGGTTGTTCCCCCGGGTGAACGTACCGAGACGGGCTTGCGGACGAATGTCGCCGTCGCCATTGGTTATCTTGAGGCTTGGCTGCGCGGCATCGGTTGTGTGCCACTGTTCAATCTTATGGAAGATGCCGCCACGGCAGAGATCAGCCGGGCGCAACTTTGGCAGTGGGAGCGCTATGCGGTGACCTTGTCTGATGGCCGAACGGTAGACAAAGCGTTGGTCGATGTGACAATCGACGATGAACTCGCCAAATGGAGTGACCGAGTCGGAATGGAGCGCTATAAGTCTGGCCGCTTTGCAGATGCTGCCAAAATGCTCCGTACACTTGTGCATGGAGAAAGCTTCGTGGAATTTCTGACCTTGCCGGCCTATGATTTTATAATCGCTGAAGGCGCTTGATTCATGTTGCCCGCGCTTGATTTCGAGAAGCCGATTGTCGAACTGGAGGGCAAGCTCAATGAGCTGCGCAGCATCTCCAGCAGTGACATCAACCTGTCCGACGAGGTCGAAAAGCTTGAGACCCGCCTCGATAAGCTTATCAAGGCGGTTTATTCCAAGCTGACGGGCGCGCAGAAGGTTCAGGTCGCCCGCCACCCGGGAAGACCCCGAACCAGCGATTATGTTGCCGGCCTGTTCACCGAGTTTACACCGCTGGCGGGTGATCGTCGCTTCTCGGAGGATTTGGCGCTCATCAGCGGCATCGGCCGCTTTCGCGGCCGGTCCTGTATCATTTTGGGCCACGAACGCGGCCACGATACCGACACGCGTATCAAACATAATTTCGGCATGGCTCGGCCTGAGGGTTATCGCAAGGCTGACCGGCTGATGACGATGGCAGACCGTTTCAAGCTGCCGATCATCACCTTTGTCGATACGATGGGCGCGTTCGCCGGCAAGGAAAGCGAAGAACATGGTATTTCCGAAGCCATCGCCCATTGTCTTGAGACCTGTTTCCGTGTCGAAGTCCCCTTGATCGCGCTTGTGATCGGCGAAGGCGGTTCGGGCGGTGCGGTAGCCATTGCCGGCGCCGACCGGGTTTTGATGATGGAACATTCCTATTATTCGGTGATAACGCCGGAAGGCTGCGCCGCCATTCTGTGGCGCAGCGGCAGCAATGCCCCCGAGGCGGCGAACGCCTTGAAACTTACTGCACAGGACCTCCGCGGTATGGGGATCATCGACGAGATCGTGCCGGAGCCTATGGGCGGCGCACATCGCCGCAAGGCAGAGGCCATCAATTCGGCAGGTGACGCCCTGGAACGCGCGTTGGACAGCGTGCGCGGTATGGACGGCCACCAGCTCAGAAATATGCGCCGTGAGAAGTTCCTCGCCATGGGCCGCGAACCCGGCCTGCACTAAGGCGCAAGACCCTATGCCGCTTTCCCAACCGGCGCCCCGCGCGCCGATCCACAAACGCGCGATCACCTGCGAGGGTTTTCGGCGCGATGACGGGCTGTGGGATATCGAGGCCCGTCTTGTCGACACGAAGAGCTATGCTTTCGCCAACACCTGGCGCTCACAGGTCTTGCCGGGCGAGCCGCTGCACGAGATGCTGGTGCGCCTGACGATCGACCCGTCCTATACGGTGATCGCGGTGGAATGCGCCAGCGATGCGACGCCCCACTCCGCCTGCGGCGATATTCTCCCGAACTTTCAGCGTATCGTCGGCCAGAAGATCGGCCCGGGCTGGAGCAAGCGGGTGAAATCTCTGGTCGGCGGCGCCGAGGGTTGCGCCCACCATGTCGAACTGTTCGGCCTGATGGCGACTGTCGCTTTCCAGACCATGGGCCCCCTCCTCGCCCACGAGAAGAGCAAGTCTTCAACCACCGATGCCCCGGCCGACGTCAGCAAATTTCTGATCAACAGCTGCCACATCTGGCGCGAAGACGGCGTCTGGGCCAGCCAATTCAATGCCGACCCGCACGGAGCGTTGGGGAATCGGCAGATTCCGGTCGAGTCGACGAAGTAGTTACTCGAGCGGGTTCAGCGACAGCCTCAGTGCATGCACCTGCCCCGCCAGTTCCTCCGCCAGCACGCCGTAGACCATGCGCTGGCGCTCGACGCGGGATTTGCCGGCGAAAGCCGCTGCCTTCATCGCGACGGCGAAATGGCTTTCGCCCTTGCCGTCATGCCCATGGTGGCCGGCGTGCTGATGGCTTTCGTCGATGATGATCAGATCGGCCGGTGCAAAGGCCGCCTCCAGCTTGCTGCGAATGGTTTCCGCGACCGTGCCCATGAAAATCTCCCCAGCCTCAAATAATCTCCACCGAAAGGCGACATAAACCGTCGCGGGACGCAAGTGGCGGCTTGCTTGGTCGCGCGCTCAACCCCATAATTTCCCAATGGATCGCGCCTCCCATCGTTTTGACTTCGCACGCGCCGAAGTCCAGTTGCGCGCCTGCGACAGCTCCGGTTGTTCAGGCGAAGGGCTCTATCGTGCGCCCAAATCCAACCGACAGTTACGCGAATATCACTGGTTCTGCCTGGACCATGTCCGCGAATATAACAAGGCGTGGAATTTCTGTTCGGGCATGTCCGAGGCCGAGATCGAGGCGATGGTGCGCCGCGACACGACCTGGGAACGCGAAACCCGGCCAATAAGCCATTGGGTGGCCCACGAGGAAAAGCTGCACGCCGCCGCCCAGGCCTATGCGCGGGGCGAAGCACAGACCAGTGGCGAAGAATGGAAGAATCGACAAAAGGCGCGCGAACCGGAAACGCCTGAGGCGGCTGCGCTGCGTTTACTCGGCTTGACCCCGCCGGTGGACTATGCCGCGATACGCGCCCGCTATATAGAGTTGGTGAAGATCAATCATCCCGACACCAACGGCGGGGACAAAGAGTCGGAAGAGCGCCTGAAGACTATTAACCAAGCCCTGCAAACCCTAAAGGCTGCCTACCTGGCCTAGCGACAAAGCAAGCAATACCGGAGTTTTCCATGAATCCCTCGACCGATGCGGTCGGCCTGACAGCGACGCCCGACATCACTTTGTCAGTACGGCAGACCTTCGGCATCGACAGCGACATGCATGTGCCGGCCTATAGCGTCACGAACGATCACGTTCCCGACATCGACGAGACCTATCGTTTCGACCGCGACACGACGCTCGCCATCCTGGCAGGCTTCGCCTTCAATCGGCGGGTGATGATCCAGGGCTATCACGGCACGGGCAAATCGACTCATATCGAGCAAGTGGCGGCGCGGCTGAACTGGCCCTGCATCCGAATCAACCTCGACAGTCACATCAGCAGGATCGATCTGATCGGTAAGGACGCTATCGTGCTGCGCGATGGCCTCCAGGTCACCGAATATCGCGAGGGGCTGCTGCCCTGGGCTCTCCAGCACGCCTGCGCCGTCGTGTTCGACGAATATGATGCCGGGCGTCCGGACGTGATGTTCGTGATCCAGCGCGTACTTGAGGTCGAGGGCAAACTGACCTTGCTGGACCAGAACCGGGTCATTCGCCCACACCCGGCCTTCCGCCTGTTTTCGACCGCCAACACGGTCGGGTTGGGCGATACGACCGGCCTTTATCACGGTACCCAGCAGATCAACCAGGGTCAGATGGACCGCTGGAACATCGTGGCCACCCTCAACTATCTGCCCCATGCGGCAGAGGTCGAAATCGTGACCGCCAAGCTGCGCATGACCTCGCCGGAAGACCGCGAACTGGTCAGCGCGATGGTTCGATTGGCCGACTTGACCCGCCAAGGCTTTATGGCCGGAGACATATCGACCGTCATGTCGCCGCGTACCGTCATCACCTGGGCTGAAAATCGGGCGATCTTCGGCGATATCGGTTTCGCCTTCCGGGTCACGTTCCTGAACAAATGCGACGAGTTGGAACGTTCGATTATTGCGGAATATTACCAGCGCTGCTTCGGCACAGAACTGCCTGAAAGCGGCGTCCGCGCGATCAGCGCTTGATATCGGGCGGATGATCGATGCCCGATAGCGATTCGCCGCTCGAGACTTTCAAGCGCGCCACCGCGGCGACCGTACGCGCGATGTCGGGGCAAGATGAGGTCGAGGTCACATTCTCGAACGATGCTCCGTCCGTTTCGGGCAAGCGCGTCCGAATTCCAAACCCTGCGCGTGACCTGAACCCGCGCGATGCTGCCGTGGCGCGCGGTGCGGCCGACGCCATGGCGCTGAAGTTGCGCCACCACGATGCAGGCATCCACGCCTATCGTATGCCGAATTCAACTCAGGCGCGGGCTGCCTTCGACGCCTTGGAACAGGCGCGCTGCGAGGCGATCGGGGCCAAACAGATGGCCGGCGTCGCCTCCAACCTGGGTGCGGCGATCGACGACCGCTCTCGCCGTCAAGGATTCGACCGGGTCACAACGCGCGATGAGTCGATGTTGCCCGAAGCTCTTAAGCTCCTGGCGCGCGAGGCGCTGACGGGGGAGCCGCCGCCGCCCTCCGCCCGTTCGATGGTCGACGCCTGGCGTCCCTTTATCGCCGAACATATGCCCTCGCGCTTCGATAGTCTGCAAAAGGTGCTTTACGATCAGGACGATTACGCCCGCGAGACGCGCCGTCTTCTGACCCAGCTTTCCCTCGATGTCGGACCCGAGATGGAGGAACCGCAGAGCGGCGACGCCGACTCCGAGCAGGACGACCAAGATAGTGAGGAGCAATCAGAGTCCGACGATCAGGGTGGCCAGACCGAGCAGCAGACCGGCGAGATGCGCCCGACCATGGGCGACGGCGAAAGCGACGAGGCGGCGCAGATCGAAGTCGCAATGAGCGAAGCGGCCGAAGGCGGCGACGGCACGGAAGATGAAGAATCCGACGCCACCCCTCGCCCCGGCGCGCCTTCGGATTCGACCGACCGCAACGTCTATAAGGCCTTCACCACTGAATTCGACGAGATCGTGGGGGCGGACCAGCTTGCAGATCCGGAAGAACTCGCCCGCCTGCGGCGACTTTTGGATCAGCAGCTGCAGCATCTCCACGGTGTTGTCGCACGACTGGCAAACCGCCTGCAGCGCCGATTGCTGGCCAAGCAGACCCGCGCCTGGCAGTTCGACCTTGAGGAAGGAATGCTGGATACGGCGCGGCTGGCCCGTGTGGTGGTCAACCCGGTCCTGCCGTTGTCGTTCAAGCAGGAAAAGCAGACCGAGTTCCGCGACACTGTCGTCACGCTGCTGATCGACAATTCAGGCTCCATGCGCGGCAGACCGATTACGATCGCCGCACTCAGCGCCGACGTGCTGGCGCACACGCTGGAACGTTGCGGCGTCAAGGTCGAAATCCTCGGCTTCACGACCCGCGCCTGGAAAGGCGGCCAGTCGCGCGAGCGTTGGATCGCGGCGGGCAAACCGGTAAATCCGGGCCGCCTCAATGATTTGCGGCACATCATCTATAAGTCCGCCGATGCACCCTGGCGGCGGGCCCGCAAGAATCTCGGCCTGATGCTGCGTGAGGGGCTGCTCAAAGAAAATATAGATGGCGAGGCGCTGTTATGGGCGCACTCGCGCCTGATGGGCCGCCCCGAGCAGCGGCGGATTTTGATGGTGATCTCGGACGGCGCGCCGGTTGACGACTCCACCCTATCGATCAACAGCGGCAACTACCTGGAACAGCATCTGCGCGAGGTCATCCGCTCGATCGAAAATAGCGGTTCGGTCGAACTGGTGGCGATTGGTATCGGCCATGATGTCACGCGCTATTACCGCCGCGCGGTGACGCTGGTGGACGCCGAGCAGTTGGGCGGCACCATGCTGGGCAAACTGTCCGAACTGTTCGAAGCCGAAACCGGCGGCCGTCGCAGGGCGGCCTGACAGGCTGTGAGCCCCTTCCCAGTTCCGATCGACCTTTCCCGGGCAGACTATTGGGTCGATCCCTACCCCACTTTGGGCGCTGCGAGGGCTGCTGGGCGCACGACTGTGACGAGCGGCGGCGAGATCGTGCTGCTGAACGCAGACGACGTCGACACACTCTATCTCGACCCGCATTTCACCGTACCCGGCGTGAGTGACCTGGCGCGGATCGGTATCACCGACGGGCCCTTCTATGAATGGCGGAAGCAGACGCTGGCGGTAAAAACCGGGGATGAGCATGCGCGCCTGCGCGGATTCGTCGGGCCGGCCTTCTCGGTGCGTCAGATGGATCGGCTGCGGGCCGTGGCGCGTGAACGCGCCCATGCGCTGATCGACACACACGCCGATGATTGCGAAATGGAGGTACTGGCCGATTTCGCCGGAGACCTGCCGCTGTGGTCGATGTGCAAATTCATCGGCATCAGCGATGAAGATCGTCTCAGGATCGGGGCATTCCTGGTCGGCACCGAAGAAGGCTTTACCAGCCCGATGACGCCCGACCGCCGGGCGCGGGTCGAGGCCGCGATCACGGCTCTCAACGATTACATCCGCGAATTGATCGCGCGTCAGCGTTCGGAACCGCAGGACAATCTGATCGGCATGCTGATCGCCAAGCAGGCCGATCCTGACGGCCCGACCGAAGACGAACTGCTGTCGCTAGTGGTCAACATCGTCGGCGGCTCTGTAGGGTCAACCCGCGCCGCCTTCGCGAATGCGATTCTCGAGTTTGCGCGCCATCCCGATCAAGCTGAAATCGTGCGCCGCGATGAAGGTAAGGTTCAAAGAGCGGTCGAGGAATGTCTGCGTTTTCATCCGCCGTTCCGCTTCGGGCGCCGTGTGGTTAAGGAAGCGACCGGAATGTTCGGCCTCGACTTGACCGTCGGACAATCGATTTTCGTGCCCCGCCAAGCCGTCAACCGCGACCCTGCCCGCTTCGACGACCCCGACAGGTTCGATGTGATGCGGACACAACGACGTCACTTCAGCTTCTCACATGGCACGCATCTTTGCCTCGGGCACGCCATGGCCCGCACCAACCTGCAGGAGGGGCTGAAGGTCCTTCTGGAGCGCTGCATGGCTATCGAATTGCTGGAAGAGCCGGTGCGCGTGCCCTTCGTGCCGGACGAACAGTTAAAATCTCTGAATATTCGCTTTCGACCGGCCGATCGCAGGACCGTGTGACCTGAAAACGTTACATAGGAATAGCGTCATGGATCTTGATCTCGCCGCCACGATTCGGCGATGTCCAGTGTAGGGAGTGCGCGATGATGAATCATAAAGCAGTTGTCTGTGCCTGCGCCGCCTTAGCTCTTGCAGTCACGCCGACCATGTCTGCGTCGGCGCATTATTACCGGCATGGCGGCATCATTTTTGGATTGGGCGCACTTGGCGCGGCAGTTCTCGGAACTGCGGCCGCGGTCGCGACGGCCCCGTTCGTCGCCCTGGCGCCCAGACCCTATTACGGTGCGCCGCCGGCATATTATGGTCCGCCTCCGGCATATTATCCGCCCCCACCGGCCTATTATGCCCCGCCCCCGGCTTATTACGCGCCCCCGCCGCAGGCCTATTACGGCCCGCCTGGATACTACGCCCCGCGATGATCGAAGCCGGCGTGATCGTCCTTCACGCCGGCTTTTGGCGAATTGGCGCCGCTAAATCCCTTCGACGATGACCGCTCTGTAATCCGCACCCTTGAAGCGGTGCTGACGCACTTCCGTATAGGCCGGGCTGTCGTACCAGGCCTTGGCTTCGGCGAAAGTCGGGAACGCCAGAATGACGACGCCCTCGACCGGGGGCCCCTCAATCACCTCATGACGGCCATAGACGGCAAGCGGCGTCATATTGTGGCCCACAGTCGAGGGACCGACATTGGCCGAATAGGTGTCCAGTTCGGCCTTGTCCTTGGTCCGGTCGCGCTGAAAGACGATATAGGCGGTCATTCTATGCTCTCCTGTTGCAATCAATTCTGGTGGATATTCCGCCGAAAACACTCCGGCGCATGGTCGTTGACGATCCCGACTGCCTGCATCCAGGCATAGACGATAACCGGGCCGACGAATTTATAGCCGCGCTTTTTCAGAGCCGCAGAAATTTCTTCGGACAGTGGGGTTTGGGCCGGCACCGTGCCGGTGTTGTGGATCGGCTTGCCGCCCGCCATGCTCCAGACGAATTGCGAAAAATCCTCGCCCGCCGCCTGCATCTTCAGGTAAGCGCGGGCATTGCCGATTGTCGCTTCGATCTTCGCCCGGGCGCGCACAATCCCTGCATTCTGCATCAATCGCTCGACATCTTCTCCGCCGAACTGCGCAACCACCGTGGGCTCGAAGCCCTGGAAAGCTTCGCGGAAAGCATCGCGCTTTTTCAAAATCGTGGACCAGGACAAGCCGGCCTGAAACCCGTCGAGCATCAACTTTTCCCAAAGCGCCCGGCTGTCATATTCGGGCACGCCCCATTCCTCATCGTGATAGGCGAGCATCATCGAGTCTGCACCCGGCCATGCACAACGCTGCGGCATTTTCTTTTCCATAGGTTAAAAAGAATGGTCAGCTATAACCCGCCCCTGCCTAGCCTCCGAGATGATTTTTCGATAAACCGCCCCGCATGACATACCGCCCTCGCCCGGTCTCGGGCTTTCCGGAACATCTACCCGAAATCCGCATGGCCGAGCTTCAGATGCTCGACCGGATCCGTGCGACCTTCGAAAGCTATGGCTTCGCTTCGATCGAGACGCCCTCGGTCGAGGAACTTGAGGTTTTGCTGGCCAAGGGCGAGACCGACAAGGAAATCTATACGATCGAGCGCCTGCAGGCCGATGAGAATGCCGGCGGGGAATCACGCTTGGGCCTGCATTACGATCTGACGGTGCCCTTCGCCCGCTATGTCGCTCAGCATTTCAACGATCTGGTCTTCCCCTTCAAGCGCTACCAGATGCAGCGAGTCTGGCGCGGCGAACGCCCCCAGGCCGGCCGCTTCCGCGAATTCACCCAATGCGATGTGGACGTCATCGGCATCGATAACCTGGCCGTGACCTTCGACGCCGAATTGGCGGCGGTGGCGATGCAGGCGTTGGAAGCAATCGGCATATCGGGTGTGACGCTGCATATCAGCAACCGGAAGATACTGAACGGCTTTCTGCAGGGCCTCGCTGTCGAGGCCGCGGACAGGGTTTCCGTCATTCGGGCCATTGATGGTCTCGCCAAGTTAGGGACCGAGCAGACCCGCGCCATGATCATTGCTGGCTGCAAGCGGCCGAATGCTGCGGAGATAGCGGACAAATGCATCGCCCTCGCGGGCATCGCCGGCGAGCGCGAAGTGCTCGACCAGGTGCGCGCTTTGGGCGTCAACCACGACGAGTTGGCGCAGGGTTTGGGCGAGCTTCATGAAGTCCTGACCCATCTTAACTTCCTCGGTACGACGAACGCGGTCGCAAACTTCTCCATCGCACGCGGCTTCGATTACTACACCGGCACGGTCTATGAGGGCCGCTTCGATGACAACCCCGGTTTCGGCAGCGTAGTCGCCGGCGGGCGTTACGACGACCTCGCGGGGGCCTTCATCAACAAGAAACTGCCGGGCGTCGGAATCTCAATTGGTTTCTCAAGATTGTTCGCGAAGTTGCTACAAGATAAAGAAATTACGACTACACGCCGCAGTCCCGCAGACCTCCTGATTGTCCTCCCATCGGAGGAGCGCCGCGAACAGATGCTGACAACGGCTCAGGCCCTTCGCAAGCGTGGCTTCAAGGTCGAGACTTATCACGCGCCCCAGAAAATCGGGAAACAGATGTCCTATGCCGAGAAGAAGGGTATCCCCTTCGTCTGGTTTCCGCCCTTCGAAGACGGTAACGGGCATGAGGTCAAAGACATGACCACCGGCGCGCAAACCCCAGCAGAGATCGATACATGGAAACCCTGAAGCTGGATAAGGCGACCTTGGCGCTGATCGATGCAGCCGCCCGCATGGAACCGACACCGGATCTGGCGGGGCGGCTGGTATCCATGGTCGACTTGACGTCGCTCGAAGATAACGACACTCCGGAGAAGATTGCCGGTCTTTGCCGGGATGCTTTGACGCCGATCGGGCCTGTCGCAGCAATTTGCGTCTATCCGCGGTTCGTGGCGCAGACCAAGCAGGCGCTTGCCGGAACCGGCGTCAGGATCGCCACCGTCATCGATTTTCCGCGCGGCGATGGCACGCCGGAAGATGTTCTTCGCGAGACTGAAAAGGCGCTGGAGGCGGGTGCCGACGAGATCGACCTCGTATTTCCCTATGGCCGGTTTCTTACCGATTCCCCTCCCCCGGCTTCAAAGAATATCCGCGCCGTGCGTGAGATCGGCGGCTATGACATCCGGCTCAAAGTGATTCTGGAAGTCGGCGCTTATCCCGATCTGGAGTCGCTCACCCAGGCATCCAAAGTGGCAATCGATGCCGGCGCGGATTTTCTGAAGACCTCCACCGGCAAAACAACGGCTGGCGCCACGCTGGAAGCCGCGGCGGTCATGCTGACCGTGATCGCCGAATCGGGCCTGCCGGTAGGCTTCAAGGCATCCGGGGGCGTGCGCGAGGTTCCGCACGCCACAGGCTATCTGGCGCTGGCCGAATCGATCCTGGGCGAAGGATGGGCGACGCCCGAAACCTTTCGTATCGGCGCCAGCTCGCTCCTGCCTAAGCTGCTGGCTGCGGTTTAATCTTCGATAGGTGCGCTGATCTCGATCAACCCGTCGTTACGCACTTCGCGGAAAAAACAGTTGGGCCTGTTGGTGTGGCAGGCGGCGCCGATCTGCTCGACTCCGAGCAGCAAGGCATCGCCGTCGCAATCGATCCTGATCCAACGCAGAGTCTGTCTGTGGCCGGACGTCTCACCCTTGCGCCATAAGGCCCGGCGGGAACGCGACCAATAGGTCACCTGCCCGGTCTCCAAGGTCTCGCGGACGGCCTCGGCGCTCATCCAGGCAAGCATCAATACTTCGCCTGTGTCGTGGCGCTGCGCAATGGCGGCAACCAGCCCGTTGGTGTCGAATGCGAGCGAATCCAGCAGGTTTTGCACTGCCGTTTGGGATAATGCCAAGGGGGCCTCTTTTTTTGTCACAATTCCAACGCATCTATTATGGACATTAAGATCACTGACCTGCCAAACTCCGCCGGAACGACAGGATCACAGGGTTCGCCCTGACACTTGCGTTGGCGGACAGAACAGTCAATGATACCAGCGGCCTTTAGCGGAAATGACGGGTCAAACCCATGACCAAGCCCACCGGCAGTGATTCGAAGAATACGCTTTATTGCTCCTTTTGCGGCAAGAGCCAGCATGAGGTGCGAAAGCTAATAGCCGGACCGACTGTGTTCATCTGCGATGAATGCGTCGAGCTGTGCATGGATATCATTCGTGAGGAAACGAAAACCCAGCTCGTGAAATCGGGCGACGGAGTTCCGACCCCGCGCGATATCAAGACCGTACTGGACGATTACGTGATCGGACAGGAACACGCGAAGCGCGTTCTCTCGGTTGCGGTGCATAATCATTATAAGCGCCTGAATCACGGCCAGAAAAATTCTGACGTCGAGCTGCAAAAGTCGAATATCCTGCTGATCGGGCCTACCGGTTCGGGCAAGACTCTGCTCGCTCAGACATTGGCCCGTATTCTGGATGTGCCTTTCACCATGGCCGACGCCACGACACTGACCGAGGCGGGCTATGTCGGTGAAGATGTCGAGAACATCATCCTGAAGCTGCTTCAGGCAGCCGACTACAATGTCGAACGGGCACAGCGCGGCATCGTCTATATCGACGAAGTCGACAAGATCAGCCGCAAGTCCGACAACCCGTCGATCACGCGTGACGTGTCGGGCGAAGGCGTCCAGCAGGCTTTGTTGAAGATTATGGAAGGCACTGTTGCCTCCGTACCGCCGCAAGGCGGGCGAAAGCATCCTCAGCAGGAATTCCTGCAAGTCGACACGACCAATATTCTTTTCGTCTGCGGCGGCGCCTTCTCGGGGCTGGAGCGGATTATCGCCCAACGCCACCGCGGCACCTCGATCGGTTTCGGCGCGGATGTGCGCGGGCCGGAAGAGCGTCGCACAGGTGAAATGCTGCGCGACGTTCAGCCTGAAGATTTGCTGAAATTCGGTCTCATCCCGGAATTCGTAGGCCGCTTGCCGGTTCTGGCAACCTTGGATGACCTGGACGAGAACGCGCTGCTCGAAATTCTGACCACGCCTAAGAACGCGCTGGTTAAGCAGTATCAGCGGTTGTTCGAAATGGAGGACGTCAAACTCGCCTTCCATGAAGACGCACTGAAAGTCATCGCCCGGCGCGCCATAGAGCGCAAAACCGGCGCGCGTGGCCTTCGCTCAATCATGGAAGGCATCCTCCTGGAACCGATGTACGAGTTGCCAGGTGAAACCGGCATCTCGGAAGTCGTGATCAACAAGGAAGCTGCGGAAAAGCGGGCAGAACCGCTTTACATCTATACAGACCGCAAAAAGGACGCCACCCAGCGTTCTTCCTGATCATCGGGTTGTTCTGAACCTATGACAACGGATTCAGCGTCGAGACGACCGGCTCCAGCGAGCGCTATCGCTCGGCCGGTCGAAACCGTTCAGCCCAGCCTTGGTCTATTCGATCCAGAGCGCGACCATATCCGCATGGTGATGCGCGACCTCGTGGTCGAGATCAGGATAGGTCTGCATCCGTGGGAGCAGCTTCGGCCGCAGCGCCTTGTCGTAAATGTCGAGGCCTGGGCTTACGTCGGGGCGCCCTACACCCACGATGATGCAGGTGCCATCCTGGACTATGACATGATCCGCGACACCATCCGCGAAGACTGGCCCCAACGCGCTCATGTGAGGCTTTTGGAGCCGTTGGCGGAGGAACTGATTCAGCTGTGCTTCAGACATCCGGCGGTTGAGGCTGCCCGCGTGCGCTTAGAAAAGCCGGATATATTCTCTGAGGCCCAGGGCGTCGGGATTGAGCTCTACAGACGCAAGGCGCGCTAGTCGAAACGCATCAACGATTCGACCGGCACATCCAATCGCGCTCTCCCGTCCAAAAATCCGAGTTCGATAATGAATCCGGTCGCGACGACATCGGCTCCGCACAGACGCAGCAGCGTAATCGATGCAGCCATTGTGCCGCCTGTCGCCAGCAAATCGTCCAAAACAACTACTCGCTGTTTCGGCTTTACGGCGTCGGCCTGAATTTCCACTCGGTCGGTTCCGTATTCCAGCGCGTAGTCGTGTCCAAGCAAAGTGCCCGGAAGCTTGCCGCGCTTGCGGATCATCGCAAAGCCGATGCCCAGTTCGCAGGCCAGCGGTGCCGCTGCCAGGAAGCCACGCGATTCGATACCCACCAGCATGTCGGGCCGGTACGGACGAATGCGCGCCGCCAATTGTCGGATTGCCTCCCGCCAAGCCTCCCCATCACCAAGCAAAGGCGAAATATCGTAGAAAAGGATCCCGGGTTTCGGGAATTCCGGTATTTGCGCTATGCGCGTCTTGAGGTCCATGATCTGCGGCCTGACAATGCGTGGAAGGTGTTTCCGGCGTTCAAAGGAAGCCCAAATTAACCGGCTGACGAGTTCATTTGATTTCCCGAAGGTCGGATATCATGATCGCTGGCGGATCGCTATCGCGTGCCGCTGCGACGTTAACGCTAAACTCTCTCGACAAATTCTGGAAACTACCGACAAAACGGTGGGTTTAGTCTGTGATTTTGGCCTTTATCTCTCAGTTGGCACGCTCGGAGTTTCCCTATTGATCTGTCGTCCGGCCCTTGAATGCTGAAACGCTCGGCGCGAAAAACTCGCGACTCGCGCGAGCTTGGGACATTTGAGCCCAAGGCAGACGGCGACCGAATGAAGGTAACGCTCACCGGTCCCTGGGATGTGCCGACTGTAATGGCGCATCAGCAGACCATGCAGAAGTTCGCAACTGACCCATCTCTCGAGTTTGCCAAACAATCGGTGATCGATGTTTCGGGCGTTACACGGCTGGATACGGTGGGTGCAATCGCCGTGTCCTTGCTGAGGGAGCGCTTGGGGCGATATGGCGAGGCTGAGATCACCGGTGCTCACGACGGACAGGAGACACTTCTCGAACAGATCGCTTCTTTCGACGCGCAGCCTATCCCGCCGCCACCCAAACGAACATCACTCGATCGTATCGCCCTCCTGGGCGAATGGGCAGTCGGCATTGGTTATGAGGCACGCTCCCTGGTGGGCTTCTTTGGCGAGCTTAGCGTCGTTTTCTATCGCTTGGCGCGCCACCCTAGCCGCCTTCGCATTACCTCTATTGTTAGCCATATGCAGCAGGTGGGGATCAACGCGATGCCTATCGTCGGGCTGCTGGCCTTCCTGGTCGGCGTCGTTCTTACCTTCATCAGCGGCGATCAGCTACAGCGTTTCGGCGCCGGTATCTTTATTGTCAATCTGATCGGCATCGGCGTCTTGCGGGAACTTGGCATATTGATCACGGCGATCATCGTCGCCGGTCGCTCGGGCTCGGCCTTCACTGCTGAGATCGGCACGATGAAGATCAACCAGGAAGTCGATGCCATGCGCACGATCGGCCTCGACCCGATGGAGGTTTTGGTCATCCCGCGCGTGATCGCTTTGATCCTGATGCTGATTCCGCTGGGATTTTTCGCCAATATGGTGATGATCGCAGGCGGCGCCCTTATGGCGAGCCTAACGCTGGGGGTTACGTTCGCACAGTTTGTGACTCAGTTTCAGTCCGCCGTGGCGCTTCATCATCTGTGGGTCGGCATGGTCAAGACGCCGTTTTTCGCATTTGTGATCGCGATGGTCGGATGTTTTCACGGCCTTCAGGTCGCGGGCAGCGCAGAAAGCGTCGGGCAGCAGACAACGCAGTCGGTGGTCCAATCCATCTTCCTCGTCATCGCGCTCGACGCGCTTTTCGCCGTCGTGTTCTGGCAAATCGGATGGTAGATATGGCACCGAGCGCGATAACCGAGCCCATCATTCGAATCACCGCCCTGGACACGCAATTCGGGTCGCAGGTTATTCATCACAATCTTGAGCTTGAGGTTCGTCGGGGCGAAGTGCTGGGCGTTGTCGGCGGCTCGGGCACGGGTAAGTCGGTTTTGCTGCGCGAAATTGTCGGCCTGCAACAGGTGACGGCCGGATCAATCAATGTGCTGGGCACCGAGGTCACTAACTGCGGCGCCGATGCGCAAAAGATTTTGCGCCGCAACTGGGGGGTAATGTTTCAGGAAG
This sequence comes from Rhodospirillales bacterium, assembly GCA_003165335.1. Taxonomy (GTDB): domain Bacteria; phylum Pseudomonadota; class Alphaproteobacteria; order BOG-932; family Roseiterribacteraceae; genus BOG-932. The sequence goes on from PLTD01000246.1 coordinate 24,415, forward strand.
GCGCCCTGTTTAGCTCGCTGACCGTGGCGCAGAACATCCAGGTGCCGATACGAGAGCTGACCGAGTTTCCGCAGTGGGCACAGGATGAAATTGCCCGGGTCAAGCTGGCGATGGTCGGGTTGCCGCCCGACGCCGGGATGAAGTTGCCCTCGCAGATCTCAGGCGGTATGAAAAAACGCGCCGGACTGGCGCGGGCACTGGCCTTGGATCCAGAGCTGCTGTTCCTCGACGAGCCCACAGCCGGGTTGGATCCGATCAGCGCGAATCAATTCGACGAGCTGATCAAGAATCTCAAAGCGACATTGAACCTGACTGTCTTCATGGTGACGCACGATCTCGACAGTCTGGTCGCGATTTGCGACCGCATCGCCGTCCTGGTCGACAAACAGATTGTGGTCGGAACCCTCGACGAGTTGATGGAAGTCGATAACCCCTGGATTCAGGAATATTTCCAGGGCCCGCGCGGGCGCGCCGCGCTCGGACACAAGGAGCGCAACTGAATGGAAACGCGCGCGAATTACGTACTTGTCGGCAGCAGTGTACTTGCGGCAATAGCAATAATACTCGGCTTCATATTCTGGTTGGGCAGCAGTCAGTTCAACCATCGCGAAGATACATATTACACATATTTCACTGGTTCCGTGGCTGGTCTGTCATCCGGGAGCATAGTGCGCTATCGCGGCGTTCCTGTAGGAACCGTCAATAATATCGAAATCGACCCTCAGAATGTCGAACGCATACGCGTCACTCTGAAAATGAAACCGGGCACACCGGTAAAGACCGACTCGGTTGCTTCCTTGGAGACACAGGGAATTACAGGTGGGTCATACGTCGAACTAACCGGTGGAACTCAGGCGAGCCCTGCCCTTACCTCTGAGAACGACCAAATTCCTGTGATCAAGGCCGAGAATTCCAGCCTTCAGTCCCTCGTTGCCGACGCACCGAAATTGCTCGGCAAACTGAATCAACTTGCTGATAGCGCCAACAGCATTTTGTCTCCTGATAATATCAAGTCGATCTCTGAAACCTTCAGCCATTTGAACAATGTATCAGCCAGCCTTGATACGATCGGACCGGATGCCAAACAGGCAGTAGCCAATTTCAATCAGCTAACCGCCGACTTACATAAGCAAGTACCTCAAGTGATGAATACGCTACACCAGGACGGCACTTCAATTCGCGAAGCTGCTGACGAATTTCACAAGGTTGCGGGGGACCTTGATGCCACGATTGCGGAAAATCGGGGTCCGCTGCGTGATTTTACTGCCAATGGGTTGGGAGATGTAAGCGGGCTGGTAAGCAATCTGCGCGAGCTGACCGACACGTTAAATCGGGTTGCCGACCATCTGGACCGAGACCCGCAACGCTATTTGTTTGGGGGAACGAATGCTGGCATCGATCCCAATCGACCGCTCAGCAGCGGTATCGCTACAGGAGCATCACGATGATACGTCGATCGCTGTTGCTATTGCCCATAGCGTTGGCTGGATGCTCCGCCAGCAGCCTTCTGGCGCCTTCGGGCGAGCCGGCAAAGCTATATACCTTGAGCGCTCCTGATGAGGTTGCAATATCGGCTGCCCAGGCCAACTGGCAATTATTGATCGCGATGCCGGATGCAGCGTTGGATATCAATATTTCGCGCATTGCCATCGCACCAACCCCCGATCGAATCGATTATTACGCGAATGTGGCCTGGGCCGACCGGCCTCCGGCCATGCTGCAAGAAATTCTGCTGCAGTCATTCGACAAATCGGGGCGTATCGCAGCTGTGGGGCGACAAAGCGGAGGACTTAAAGCCGATTTCATTCTGTCTACAGACCTTCAAGATTTCGAGGTTGAAACCGGTCATGGAGATCCTTGCGTGCATCTGCGTATTACGGCGAGATTGGTCCGCACGCGCGACAGGGCCATTGTCGCAACGCGCAGTTTCGATGCCGCACCGCCTGCATCTGGAAGCTTTGACGGCGCTATCGCTGGATTTGATAGCGCGGTCGCTCAGCTATTGCCGGAAATTGTCGGTTGGACACTTACCGAAGGCAACCGAAACCTTTGAATAGAAACACTTTCTGCGCGGTACTCGCGATTGCTTGCGCGACTGTCGCTAGCGCGACGTCTATCGCCGCGCCATCTCCCTTGGTTATCGCCTCCGGACCGGTCGCCGCCTTTGCATTTCCGCTTGGCGGCGAGATTTGTCGTTTCTATGAAAGTTTTGCTCAAGACAGAGCACGCTGCACTGTTTCCGCGACCGATGGTTCAGTCGAAAACCTCAAGCTTCTGCAAAGTGGAGATGTACCGCTGGCTTTGGTTCAATCCGACGTAGCGGCCGATGCTGTCAGCTCAAGCGGTCCGTTCGCTGGCGCACCGCCCTTTTCGGACCTCAGAAGCATCTTAGGCTTTTTTCCTCAGGCGCTGACAATACTCGTCCGCAGTGATAGCGCGATCAAGCAGGCCGACGATCTGATGGGACAACGTATCGCTGTTGGTGCGCCGGGTCAGCCGGAACCGATTTTTGCCGATTTCCTTGAAGGTCTGGGCTGGAGCAAGGCCGATTTAGGCGGCGTCCTCGAAATGGCCAGGAGCGAACAGATCGCTGCCCTGTGCAACGGCAAGATCGCCGCTATAGCCTTTACGGCTCCGCATCCGAACGGCTTCGTCAGGGAGGCTATCGCCGCCTGCCATGCGACGGTCCTCGATTTGGCGGGGCCGGTTCTCGAAGCCGCGGTTGGAGCACATCCTGCCTATGCGCCTGTGCGTCTGGATATGAGCATCTACGGCGGAGAGACTCGCATCGTGCAAAGCTTCGGACCGCGTGCGGTCTTAATGACAACGGTGAAGCTCGACCGCGAAGTAGTGGAACGGCTGATTAAATCGATACTCGGTCATGTCGACGATTTGAAGAAATCGCACCCGGCATTCGCTACGCTCGATGCCGGTTCAATAACGATATCAGCCGGGCTTGGCGCCGAGCGTCACCCTGCTGCTGCCAAATATATGACCGATAACAAGCTGAGCGACATTCAGAGCGGTGAGTGACCAGGAGCCGTGTCTGTCTTAAGTTTCAACCGGATGGAGTGGCCCATAGCCTTCATAAGAAGCGATGCACCCGGTTCACTTCGGCTGAGAAATAGAACATCGCTCAACCGTCCCGCTTTCTCGACGTAATGTTAGGGTCCTGCCAAATAATGGAATCCCGACATAGCCGCGCAACCTGACAGTATCGCTGTCGATCGTCGATATGACGCCGGAATAGGTCTTTCCGTTGTCCGGATCATAGATCCAACCGTTCTTCCACATTCCGTCCGGCTTATCTGACGGCTTGAAGCCCCCCATTAACTGCAATCCGCATAACTGATCCCCATGTTTGTCGGGGTTAGGGTTAAGAATATCCTTCGGTATGTAATCCGATGGATGTGCATGCACGACCCGAAAACCGACTAGATAGCCGCATAAGGCGTCGTCGCAGGGTTTGGTTTCCACGACCCAGCCTTCTTCCTCATTTACCCAAAACTCAGTTGGATAATCCCAGGCCAAAGCCGAATGCGTGCCCCCTAAACCAAGGGCCGCCAGCAAGATAAAACAGTATTTGCGCATAAGGAGATAACGTTTGCCGGCGGCTAAATACTGCGAGAATTCTCGATCGAGCAATCGACCCGCCCTATCTACCCCACCAGGAACGATAGTGATGGTGGCCAGCCCCGTCATCCACAACGATGCAGCCGCCGAGTTGGCTTAACGTGGCGATGGCAATTACAACGGTGAGCATTTTTTTGCACATGGGCTTTTCCTGTCGGTTCACAGGATTAACCCGAGTTGATTAATTTTGTGCCCCCAGCACAAACGACCAGCACGGCAGCGCATGTCGAAATCTTGATTGGCGGGGGTCGACCGAATGGTCGGAGTGAGAGGATTCGAACCTCCGGCCTCTACGTCCCGAACGTAGCGCTCTACCAGGCTGAGCTACACTCCGATAACCGCCTGTTGCGCGGCAAGGGGCCGACATATAGCGCCGACATTGATGGGCCGCAAGCGCACGAGACGGCTTAGGCGCTTTAAAATTCCCGCTCGATGCAGAATTCGACCAATGAGGCCAGCGCGCCGCGCATTTGGCTGGGCGGTAACAACATAAGGGCTTCGATCGCCAGTTCGCCGTGCCGACGGGCCAGGTCGAGCGCAGCGGTAAAGCCACCGTGACGTTCGATCAGGGATATGGCGTGATCGAGGTCTCCCTCTTGCTGTTCCATATCTTCAAGTGTGCGCCGCCAGAATGCGGCCTCAACTTCGTTACCGCGGCTGATCGCATAGACCGCCGGCAAGGTCATTTTTCCTTCGCGGAAATCGTCGCCGATCGTTTTGCCGAGCAGCGCTTCGCGTGCCGAATAGTCCAAAACATCATCTGCGATCTGAAATGCGATGCCAAAATTAAGACCGAATCGGTTAAGTGCATCGGCGTCAGACGCAGGGCGCTCAGCCACAATCGCTCCGATTTCACACGCAGCGGCAAAGAGCGCTGCGGTCTTGGCAGCAACGACGGCCAGATAATCTGCTTCGGAAGTATTTAAGTTATTCGTCGTCGCCAGTTGGAGGACTTCTCCTTCCGCGATTACGGCAGAGGCGCGGGACAGGATCCGCAATACGTCTAGCGATCCGTCCTCGACCATCAGCTCGAACGATCGACTGAACAGGAAGTCGCCGACCAGAACGCTTGCCTGATTGCCGAAGAGCGAATTGGCAGATGATTGCCCGCGGCGGCGCTCGCTTTCATCGACGACGTCGTCATGTAGTAACGTTGCCGTGTGAATGAACTCAACCGAAGCAGCAAGCTTATGGTGACGCTCGCCGCTATAGCCGCAGAGTTCTGCCGCAGCCAATGTCAAAAGCGGCCGCAGACGCTTTCCGCCGGCAGCCACGATATAGCCAGCGAGCTGCGGGATTAGACCGACTGGGGATTGCATGCGATCCACGATGATCCGATTGACGGATTGCATATCCTTGGCCAGTAACTCGCTAAGTCTCTCGAGCGCCGCTGCCGAGCGGTCGCGCTCCGTCGGGTCGGCGCCCGATGCGGTGCGGCCTGGCCGTCGTTCGGCAGCCGCGATCACGTCACGGCCCGATATGCGAAGAAAAGATGCTTCAGCCCACTCATAAGCTTAAATCCACTGGTCCCAGCCGGATGCGCTGATCGAAGGACCGAAAAGCGATTGGCGGCCAGCTTTACGTCGATCGGTGTGAGTGAGAACATAGAGACGTCGCCATTCCGGTCAAGATTAGCATGACTGGTGCTTTAAACGGACGACCTTGTAACCGTCGGGCAGGTTTATGAAAGAACTGATCAGAAGCAACGATCTTGTATTCCTGTCCTGGCTCGAGGCAGCCCTGAGTGGAGCGGGTATTGAGGCCATAATTTTCGATCAATATGCCAGCGCGGTCGAAGGGTCCGTCGGACCGGTACCGCGCAGAGTAATGGTGCATGAGGAAGATTTCGCGCGTGCACGATGGATTCTCAGCACTGAGAGACCGGAAATCGCTTCATAGATGGAACCCAACCGATAATGACCGAGGATTGTCTTCTGGGCGGTCGGGTCTGCTTGTCGCAACCCGAAAAGGGCTATCGGGTTGCGATTGATCCGGTATTGCTTGCTGCTGCGATCGCGGTGGGCCCGGGCGAGCACATTCTCGATGCCGGCTGCGGCACCGGTGCTGCGGCGCTTTGCCTCGCGGCGCGGGTGCCGATTTGCGCCATTACCGGCTTGGAGCTGAACAATGATCTTGCCGACATAGCCCGCCGAAATATTGAGTCGAACCGGATGCAGGAACGCGTGACTATCGTGGAGGGTTCGTTCGAGCGATATGCGCAGGCACAAGCCGGAAATTTCGACCAGGTCATGAGCAATCCACCTTTCTATCCGACTGGCCGTCATTCCCCCTCGCCTCACACAACCAAGGCGTCTGCGCATGGTGAAGAAACGATCGACCTTCCGACCTGGATCAAAGCGGCGGGGATTTCGCTGAAGACTGGCGGAAGATTAACCATGATCCATCGTGCTGATCGCCTGGGGACGATTCTTGGTGCTTTCGAAGGGCGATTTGGTGCGACATTGATTTACCCCCTGTGGACGCGAGTCGACGGTGAGGCCAAGCGGATACTGGTTAGCGCTCTTAAGGGTCGCAGAACTTTACCCAGACTGCTCGGAGGGTTGACCCTTCATCGCATTGACGGGTCCTTTACCGATCAGGCCGAGGCAATTTTGCGTGACGCGGCCCCATTGGACCTCGTTTCGGCTTCAGCATAAGATAGGCAGCATGAAGTTTCTGGTTTTCATCGTTATCGTCGTGTCGCTCTGGTACGTCATGCGTTGGTTTCAGCAAATTGAAACCGGGCGAGAGCTTCACAGGCGGCGCATGTCGGAAAGGCGGGGCGCCGGCGCGTCACAAAAAGCGATGCGGGCCACCGATACGGTAATCTGCAGTCGCTGCGGCACCTATGTGCCGGCCGAATTTCCGACTGCCTGTTCCCGGGCCGACTGTCCCTTCCCCGGCGTCGGCTGAAACCACAGCTCGATTGACCGCACCGCTTGATCGGGTTGCAACCCGTCGCGTAAGGTGCGCCGCCCTCTCACCGGATTAACAGCATAAATGGCCGATAAGCCGACCAGTTTTCAGGAAATCATCCTGCGCCTTCAGCAATTCTGGGCGGCGCAGGGCTGTGTGATCCTGCAACCTTATGATCTGGAGATGGGGGCCGGCACGTTTCACCCTGCAACGACTTTGCGAGCTCTGGACAAGGCACCTTGGCGCGCGGCATTCGTTCAGCCATGCCGCCGCCCCTCTGACGGGCGATATGGTGAGAACCCGAACCGTCTCCAGCACTATTATCAATTCCAGGTGATTCTGAAGCCCTCACCGGCCGAGAGCCAGGAACTGTATCTAAAGAGCCTTGAGGCATTGGGCATCGATCCGATGCTGCACGACATTCGCTTTGTCGAAGACGACTGGGAAAGTCCGACGCTCGGTGCGTGGGGACTTGGATGGGAGGTCTGGTGCGACGGCATGGAAGTCACGCAATATACTTATTTTCAGCAGGTCGGCGGTTTCGAATGCGACCCGGTGTCGGTCGAGCTGACCTATGGGCTGGAGCGTCTGGCGATGTATGTGCTGGACAAAGAGAATGTCTACGACCTGCCTTACAACGACCCGACCAGCGCCGTGCCTCTCACCTACGGCGATGTCTTCCTGGAAGACGAGCGGGAATTTTCGGCCTTTAATTTCGAGGCGGCGAACACTGATAAGTTGAAGACCCATTTCGAGGATGCCGAGGTGGAGTGCCATGCGCTTCTGGAGCGCAAACTGCCCCTTCCCGCCTATGAGCAATGCATCAAAGCGAGCCATCTTTTCAATCTGATGGATTCGCGCGGGGTGATCAGCGTCGTCGAGCGCCAGGCGCAGATCGGCAGGGTTCGCGCCCTGGCTCGCGCATGCTGCGAGGCCTATCTGGCGAAAACTGTTGGCTGATCCGTTCCAGATACGCGACGCTACCGACGCCGATATCCCCGAAATCGCAGCGATTTATCGCCGAGAAGTCGAGAGTGGAGTAGCGAGCTTTGAGGAGATTGCTCCTTCGGATCAGGAAATGCAGGCGCGAATGGCCAAGATCAGGGCTTTGTCCCTTCCCTACCTGGCGGCCGAACGGCACGACCGTATTGTCGGTTATGCCTATGCAGGCCACTTTCACCAGCGCGCCGCCTATCGCTACACGCTGGAGAACACTGTCTATATCCGCCACGACGCACGCCGTCAGGGCATAGCCCGGGGCTTGCTCCTGGAACTGATAGACCGCTGCGAGGCTTTGGGTTGCCGCCAGATGATGGCTGTAATCAGTCATGTCCCGGAAAGCGCCTCCGTGGCGCTCCACGCAGCGTTGGGGTTTCGGCTGATGGGGATCGCGCAGGCGGTCGGATATAAATTCGGGCGTTGGATCGACGTCGCCTATATGCAGCGGCCGATCGGCGCCGCCGATTCGAATGCACCGGATAGACCGGTAATAGGACCGATCAATGCGTGAGTTTCTTCTCGAAATCCTCTCAGAGGACATTCCCGCCCGCATGCAGGTTCAGGCGGCGGACGACCTGAAGCGTCTGGTCACCGAATCACTGACCACGGCGGGGCTCTCATATGCCAAGGCCACTGCCCATTCGACACCGCGAAGGCTTGTGCTGGTGATCGAAGGCCTACCCGAAACCTCCCCCGACCGCACGGAGGAGCGCAAAGGCCCCAAAGTCGGTGCGCCCGAGGGCGCTATCCAGGGATTTCTGAAATCCGCCGGCTTGACCTCAATCGACCAGACCGAAATCCGGGATACCGATAAAGGGCAGGTCTATTTCGCGCTGAAGTCCCTCGCCGGGGAGCCCACAGAAGCCATTCTTGCCAACGCTATCTTCGCCGCCATCAGTGCATTGCCGTGGCCTAAATCCATGCGCTGGTCCGATGGGCGAAGGCGTTGGGTCAGACCTCTATCTGGCATATTGGCCATATTTAACGGACGTCCGATATCGCTGAGCGGCGAAGCGGACCTACCGGCGGCGGGGACTTCGACTGTTGGGCACCGCTTTCTCGCTCCGCAATCATTTCATGTCTCCGACTTCGCCGATTACGAGCGAAAACTGCTAGAGCACCACGTCGTTTTGGATCGCGAAAAGCGCAAATGGCGTATCCAGGGCGACGCCAAGCGTTTGACTGAGACTCACGGGCTGGTCGTCGTCCATGACGATCCTCTACTCGAAGAAGTCGCAGGGCTGGTCGAATGGCCGGTGGTCCTGATGGGGGCGATCGATGACGCCTACATGGACCTCCCGCCCGAAGTCCGCCGCACGACGATGCGGGCAAACCAGAAATACTTCACGCTCGAACACCCGGACGGCAAACCTGCCGCGCGTTTTCTGATCGTCGCCAATATGGAGACCGAGGATCGCGGCGCGGCAATCGTTTCAGGCAACGAGCGAGTACTCCGCGCCCGCCTGTCCGACGCCCGCTTCTTCTACGACCAGGACCGCAAGACCAAACTGCACGATCAGCGGCCTAAGCTGGCTAAGATCGCGTTTCACGCCAAACTGGGCTCGCTTTTGGATCGGGTCGAGCGGTTGGAGACCTTAGCAGTCGAAATCGCGAAATTTATACCCCGCGCCCAGCTGACCATGGTGCTGGAAGCCGCACGCCTGTGCAAATGCGACCTGGTCAGCGGAATGGTCGGAGAGTTCCCCGAACTCCAGGGGCTAATGGGGCGCTATTATGCAATCGACGAGGGCGCCTCGGAGCATGTCGCCGATGCTATTCGGGATCATTACAAACCGCTGGGCCCGAACGATGCCTGCCCGACCGAACCCGTTTCGGTGGCGTTGGCATTAGCCGAGAAGATCGACACTCTGGTTGGGTTCTTCGCCATCGGCGAACTGCCCACGGGGTCGAAAGACCCGTTTGCCTTGCGCCGAGCAACGTTGGGGGCAATTCGGCTGATCGTCGAGAATGGCCTGAGGTTGCCCCTCGGGCAACTTTTTGGCGTGGCATTCGCCTCTTACAGTAGGACCGAAGAGTTGCCGCTCGATCAGTTGCTCTCCTTCTTCGCGGACCGTCTAAAAGTCGTGCTCAAGGAGCGTGGAGTCCGTCACGATTTGGTGGATGCGGTGTTCGCGCTGGGCGGCGAAGACGATCTTGTTCGTCTGCTGGCGAGAGTTCAGGCTTTGAGTGGTTTCCTGGCCAGCGATGATGGAGCCAACCTGCTGACGGCCTATCGCCGGGCAGCAAATATATTGAAGATTGAAGAGAAGCGCGATGGCGTTTCATTTGATGGCACACCGAACAGCGATCACATGAAACAGGTCGAGGAAACCGCCCTGGCCGATGCTCTCGAGGCTACCGGCTTCTTGGCGGACGGGATGATTGGTCATGAAAAATATCAAGAAGCGATGGTCCAGTTCGCCACTCTTCGACCAATCGTTGACGCATTCTTCGATAAAGTGACGGTGAATGCCGAGGAGAGGCAAATCCGTGAGAATCGGCTGCGGCTCTTGTCTCGCATACGCGGCACGCTTAACAAGATTGCTGACTTTTCGCGGATTTCATAACGCCCTGCGTACGAGGCAGCATATCGGAGCCTAGGCTCACGTTGATAAGGGATAGGGACATGATCACGAGCACGGCGGGACGAGTTATGGCCGGGGCATCTGGGTCTCACAAGTG
>PLTD01000144.1 GCA_003165335.1 Rhodospirillales bacterium
CGCAGCCAAGGAATCTGGGTATATCGACACTGTTTACCCACAAAGATTGCCGCGACTATTTCCCGAAGTTCTGCGAAATCAGCCGATCGATAGCCCTGGCGGCGGCAAGGTCTGCTCCGCCTCCGGCCCGGTCTCCCATCTGCTGCTTCACCAGCCCGCGGCCATACAACGACGACGCAAAATTTGGATTTATGGCCAGCGCTGCATTGTAATCTGCCATCGCGGCGTCGAACCGGCCCGATTTGAAATTCACGAAAGCCCTACTGTCTAAAATTTCTGCGCTGTACGGCTTGATCGCAACCGCAGCGTTGCAATCGGTCATTGCAGCATCCAACCGGGCCAATATCGCACCGTTCCAGCAGCGGCCATTCAATGCGATTGCGGACTTAGAGTCGAGACGGACCGCCTGATCGGCATCGTCGAACGCATGTTCAAAGTCGCCGGTTAGTTCATAGATATGCGATCGGCTCAGATAACCGATCGTGCTTTTGGGGTCGAGACGGATTGCGGCAGCGGCATCCTGCCGGGCGCGATCCCATGTGCCACTCTCCGCATAAATCTCCGCCCGAACCGCGTAAGCTGATTGGGACGACGGGTCCAACTGAATCGCCCTATTCGCATCGGCCAGGGCGCGATCGGCGTCGCCTAGGCTGCTGTATATCTGGCTACGCTCCAAGAGCGCGACCGAATTCTTCGGGTCGAGAGCAATCGCCCGATCCAAATCTTTGATCGCCGGTTCCCGTTGCCCCCTCAGGACGAACACCTCCGCCCGCTCGACATAGGCCTGCGCATAATCAGGGTCGATTCGCACTGCGCTATCCAGAGCGGCCTGTGCGCCGGCGTAATCGCTCTTTGTCAGTGCGTTGGTTGCGGTCAGCAAATCATCGCGGGCATCGATCAAATCGGTCGGGGCGCGCAGCACGGCCTCAGATTTCGCTGGGTTCGCAGCCTGTCGCGCGGCGATGTCTCCCCGTGCAGTAGTGGCGTAAAGCTTACCCGCGCGGTAGGCGAAATACAGATGCAGTCCGTGCAGCTGATGCATGCCCAAGATCATGTCCGGACCGCCTTCGCTCATCGGCGAAATCACTAGCCATGGCCGATTGAAGACGATTCCGCCCATATCGAGCGATCTGAATTGCCGTCGGTAAATTTGACCTGGGGCCCCGTCAGTCGATGCCGCAGGTCCGACCGCCTCCATTCCCTGGCTCTCGGGTTTCAGACCGAAAAGCCGGTCCGCCGCGCGAAGGCTGAGATAGGTCTCGGTCGCCCCGGTATCGATCAAGGCCCGGATTTCCTGACCGTCGAGCACCAGCGGAATCGTCATCAGATTCTGACCGCGATCGAGCGTGACCGGCAGTTCCGCAAGATCGCTGTGCAGCCAACGCACAACATTCCCGGCACAATTGTCTTGGGGAAAGAACGAGACCTGATTGGTCAGCGGGTCGATCTCGACATCGAGACGGCTCAGCCAGTTGGCGCCCAGCGTGGCGACGGTTTCCCAATTGCCTGCCGGTTCCTCGAAAAAATCGACATTCGGCACATTGAGTGAGCCGATCTGAATCGATGGCACCCGCACGGCACGCGACAGTTTGATGCCCTGCAGGCCAAGCCGCCCTTCGATGCCGGAATTCCTGACGGGATAGCCGCCGGAAATCGAGGGGCTGATCAGGCTCCAGAAGCCGCCGGTATCGAGCAGTACATCCCGGCTCTGTCCATCGATTTGAATCGACACGATCGGGCTGCCCAAGTCGTTTTGCACGATCGGCAGTTCGATCATCGGCTGGGGATCACATTCGGCGGCCCCGCTAGGCTGCGCGACGATGCAGGCAAGGGCGATCAACCCGCAGGTTTGGGGAATCCGCGCCTTCAACTGGCTAGGCACCGCATTTCCATAAGCTCATATCGCCTTACCGGCTTATTTCAGTTCGGATCGTGCACGCCCTGAAGGTTCAGCACCAGCGGTCCGAAGGGACTCGTACTTTCGATACGCACCGGAACCTCGACCTTGGCTGCGCCGACGCGGGCGATGAACACCTCGATCGGCACAACTTGGTCTTCGCCGTTCACCTTGCGGGAAAAGAACTTCTTCTGGTTCTTGCGCCAGAAGCCGGCGACCGGCTCGACCTTGACCGTGCATTTCAGCGCATCGCCGCTGAAGATTGCGACGGCGTTGGCATCCAATGTTTCGTGCCCATCGTCGCTATAGACCAGGTCGAACCGGCGGCGGCCGTCGAAAACCGGAACCCGGCTCGTGCAGCTTCCGGTGCGGTCGACGGCCCGTAGCCCGGCCAGAACGCCGCTGACGATATCCAGCGTATTGCGGGTCATGTCGGGAGGAACCGGGTCGCGCTGGTCCTCCTGCGCATCGGGCAGGACTTTGCGGTCGAGAAAGCCGCCCTGCCCGTCGTAATTCAGCGTGACCGATCGGTCCTTGCCCTGAAAATTATTCACCTGGGCATGTTCGACCGGCTGCAGAATATCGCCGGCGACATTCCCTTTGGAGCCTATATGAACGATCCAGGGCAGAATCTTGCCGATGGCGCCGGCCGTTACCGCCTTGATCTCGATGTCGTAATGCGCCGCATCGGCGCCGATCGTGGCCGTGGCGCTCAGCGCCTCAAGCCCACCGATATAAATCTTGTAGTCGAGGCCAACTGCCGGTTTGATCGACAATTCCTCGGCAAATGCCGGAACAGCGAGCAGGACCAGGGTGGTTAAAACTATGGCAAGTCGTGATTGGCGCACAGTAAGGCTCCCGATAACGGCATGCTCCTGATATAGGATCTCATATGACTATAGCCACCGACTAAATTCCAGCCGATGCGTGATCTTAATAGGCGGACGAAATGAATTTGGCATTCGACCCCGGCCACAGGCCCACAGTCGCCATCGTCGGCGAGAGTGACCGCTTTCCAGTACATCGCATTTATTGCGTCGGTCGCAACTATGCCGACCATGCCCGGGAAATGGGCGGCAACCCGGAGCGCGAGCCCCCGTTCTTCTTCACCAAACCGGCAGATGCAGTGACTGAAAGCGGGTCTACCGTCCCTTACCCGCCGCGCACAGCCAACCTGCATCATGAGATCGAGCTTGTGGTCGCCATCGGCCGGGAGGGACGTGATATCGCGCTGAAGGACGCCAACGCCTATATTTTCGGCTATGCCGTCGGCAACGATCTTACCCGGCGCGATCTGCAATTCGCAGCGCGCGACGCAGGCCGCCCCTGGGACACGGCCAAGGGTTTCGACCATTCCGCACCGATTACCCCGATCCACCGCATCGAGGACACAGGCCTGATCGAAAAAGGGGAGATCTGGCTGACCGTCAACGACGCGATGCGCCAGCGAAGCAATATATCGGACCTGATCTGGTCGATCCCCGAGATCATCGTCGAACTCTCGACGCTTTATACGCTCAAGCCCGGCGACCTGATCTTTACCGGCACACCATCCGGCGTCGGCCCCCTTCAACCCGGCGACGAGGTTCAGGGCGGGGTCGAACTGCTCGGCACGCTGACGTTTAAGATTGCGGATTAGGGATCTGGTTTAGCCCAGGATTGCTTTGACCCGACGAATAAACGTTACGGCCATTCGCCCGAGGCATTGATAAGCCTGTGGGCCCAATCCGGCGGTTCCTTCTTCGGCATATCGCCCTTTCCGTCCAGGGTCTTCACCGGGATGCCCAGATAGTGCGGGTAATGCATGCTGTAGGTGACCAGGCCCGAACGTTCCGCCGCCGGCAGATAGCATAGCGCCAGCGCAGCCTCGGCCAGATGTTCGACATCTTCCGTCGGATATTGCTCGGGGATCAGGTCGGATGCACCTGGGGTGCGGATGGCTGTCGACGGCCCGATGACATTGACCGCGATATTGTAATCCAACAGTTCGGCAGCCAGACCCTGGCTGAACCGATTGAGCGCCGCCTTGCAGGAGGCGTAGATCAATTCCCCACCTGCCCTCTGCTGCGGCCGATATGGTTTTTGCGGCGCCAGAGCCGTGGTCGAGCCGACATTGACGATCCAGCCAGCACCCTTGGCCTTCATATGCGGAATGGCGGCCTTGGACAGAACGAAGGGCACGCGGAAATAATGGTCGACGGTTCGATCGAAAGTGTCCAGCGACATATATTCCATGCGGCCGTAATCGGCGTAGCCGGCATTATTGACCAGAATATCGATGCCGCCGGCCAGGGCCACAGCCTTGTCCACCAATCCATCGCGCTCGACCGGGTTTTCTAGATCTGCGGAAAGAGCAATTGCCTTTCCCCCTGCCTGTTCGATCAGAGCAACAGTTTCGGCCAGCGTCCCCGGCACAACCCTCTTGGTATTGGCGCGAATGCTGGTGGCTTCGCTGTTCATTGAGCGTGCGGTAACGACCACCGTCGCCCCCGCCGAGGCCAGCCTTTGGGCTATCGCTCGCCCGATGCCGCGGCTGGCGCCTGTGACGAGTGCGACTTTGCCGGATAGTGAAGGTTCCGATTGCGGCATGTTATCTTTCCCCAATACAGTGCTCGACCGGTAAAACGGCAATTATGCACTTATCTCGTTTCGTTAGTGGTACAATGATCGAATACCGCATGCCAGAGCCACTCCAAGCAAGACCCAGAGCAATCGATCGATGATCGCTGTTAAGAATAAGGGCGGCCGCCCGACGCTGGAGGACGTTCCCCGCCGGAACGAACATCTGCTCGAAGTGGCGACGGATAATTTCATCCGGCTTGGCTATAACGCGACGACGCTGGACAGGATCGCAACCGAGGCCGGTGTCGCGAAACGCACAATCTACGCACGCTATCCCGACAAGTTGGCGCTGTTCGTCGTCGTCCTGCGTCGTTTGAGCGTGCGCAATTTCTTCGAAGACCTGTCACGCGACGATGGCTTGCCGCTTCGCGAGGGGCTGCGGTTGCGCGCCCGCGTGATGATGGACCGCGCCCTTACCGACTATGACTTGGCTGTCGCACGGCTGTTCATGGTCGAACTGGCGCATTTCCCCGATCTCGGGAAAAGCATCTGGAAAGCCGTAGAGGATGAGCACGGGGCCAGCATGACCGAGTATTTCCGCTCGCATCAGCGGCGGCAAAATATCCGCCCGCTGGACCTGAACCTATTGTCGGAACTGTTTCTGTTCAACATCTACGCCTTCACAAATCGTGTCGCCCTGCATCAGCGCGACAAGCCGACCGAGGAGGAAATCAATGCCTATATCGACAATATGGTCGATATCATGATGCAGGGTATCGAGCGCTGAACTTGTCCAATCGAGCGCTGGAGTTCCTTTTGCGCCCGATCTATAAATACGCCTCTGCCGTGTCGTTTTATCGGGCACGCCGGAAGCCGGCAGCAGACTGAAAGACCAAGGCAATAAGCCTGACGATATTGGGAACTGGGAGGATCGATATGAAGCGGCAACTGATTGCGGCATTATTCGCAACAACATGCCTGATTGCCGGCGCGACCGGTTACACGTCCGCTCGCGCGGCCGAAAGCGGCATCCAGATCGTCGCCGACAGTATCGGCGGCACGGTCACGAGCGCCAAGGGGCCCGAGGCCGGCGTCTGGGTCATCGCCCAGACCAAGGACCTGCCCAATCAATTCGTGAAAATCGTCGTCACCGACGACAAAGGCCGCTATGTGCTGCCGCAACTGCCCAAGGCCAAATACAAGGTCTGGGTTCGCGGCTATGGGCTGGTCGATTCCGACCCGGTCGATGTGACCCCAGGCAACAAGATCGATCTCACCGCCAAATTGGCACCCGATGCGAGGGCCGCTGCACAGATCTATCCCCCGAACTATTGGTACGCCTTGCTGCATCCGCCGGGAGCCGACGAGTTCCCGGGCACAGGCCCTGAAGGTAACGGCATCGGCAAGACGATGCACACCCAGCAGGAATGGCTGGGCCATATGAAGGAGAACTGCCTCTTCTGCCACCAGTTAGGCGACAAGGCGACGCGCGAACTGGCCAGCACCGGCGGCAGCAGCGTCGAGGCCTGGGCTGCCCGCATCCAACTCGCGCGCGCCGACGGCGACGTGGTGGTAGGCAACCATGCCCGCGACTTCTCCGCCCAGATGCAGAAC
This sequence comes from Rhodospirillales bacterium, assembly GCA_003165335.1. Classification (GTDB taxonomy): domain Bacteria; phylum Pseudomonadota; class Alphaproteobacteria; order BOG-932; family Roseiterribacteraceae; genus BOG-932. Next base: position 6,074 of record PLTD01000144.1, read on the forward strand.
AACATGGCCCGCTATGGCCGCGAACGGGGCCTCAAGATGTTCGCCGACTGGTCCGACCGGATCGCCGCCGGCGAAATTCCACCGGTACCGCCGCCGCGGCCCGAAGGGCTTGAGCGCAACGTCGTCGTAACATTGTGGGATTGGGCCGACGGCCATTTCATCCATGACGAGGCGACGACCGACAAGCGCGATCCCAGCGTCAATGCGGGCGGGCCGATCTATGGCACCGACACGCTGAACGGCCATCTAGCATTGCTGGACCCCGATACCGGCAAATCGACAATCGTCGATATTCCCGGCTCGTCCCCGCCCAGCCCGCACAACCAGAACGGGCAGGTTCACAACCCGATGCTGGACGGCAAAGGCCGCGTGTGGATGTCGATGCGCGACGGCGAGGGCAAATCGCCGGATTGGTGCACCGACGGGACGCAAAGCCCCTATGCCAAATATTTCCCGATGCAGGAAAGCCAGGGCAAGCAGGTTTCCGTTTATGACCCGGCGACCAAGCAGGTCACGCTCATTCCGGTCTGTTTCGACACGCATCATGTCAATCTGGGCCACACCAAGGATAATATCCTCTATTTCAGCGGCGACTTTAACGCGCTGGGCTGGATCAACACCCGCGTGTGGGATGAAACCCACGATGCCAAGAAGGCCACCGGATGGTGCCCCTTCGTCTTGAACACCTCGGGCACGGGCAAGATCGATCCGGACCGAACCAAATGGAACAACCCGGGCGATGCGATTGCCGCTGCGGGCGGCGCCGAAGGCACCGTCGGTAAGGCAGCTTCTGCAGCATCGGGTGCCGGTGCCTCACTCGACCTGAAGAAAGACACGCGGATCAACGGCTTCCCGTACAGCATGAATATCAGTCCGGTGGACGAGAGCGTGTGGGTTGCCAAATATACCCCCGCCGTACCCAGCGGTCTGATCAGGCTGGAGTTGGGCAAGAACCCACCCGAAACCTGCAAGACCGAATATTATGAGCCGCCGAAGATGCCTGACGGCAACTATGCCGCTTTCAACGCGCGCGGCGTGGATATCGACTCAAAGGGAATCGCCTGGGTTGCCTTCGGCGCGGGCGAAATCGGCCGTTTCGACCGATCAAAGTGCAAAGTGCTGAACGGGCCGACCGCGACGGGCCAGCAATGCCCCGACGGCTGGACCTTCTACAAGACGCCCGGACCGCGCGTCACTGGCGTGAATGTCGGCAGCGCCGACTGGCACTATCTGACCTGGATCGACCTGCACAACGTCTTCGGCCTGGGCAAGGATGTGCCGATCATCCCGGGTTCGAACTCGGATTCGCTGATCGCCTTCCTGCCCGACACGCAGAAGTTCATCGTCATGCGCGTGCCCTATCCGATGGGCTTCTACCCGCGCGGCATGGATGCCCGCATCGATGATCCAAAGACAGGCTGGAAGGGCCGGGGCATCTGGTCCGATAACAGCGAAACCGCGCTGTGGCACCAGGAGACCGGCGAAGGTTCCTACGGCAAGGTCGTCAAGTTCCAAATGCGGCCTGACCCGCTGGCCGACTGATCGCGGCGGGGCGGCCTGAACCGGCCGCCCCGTCCGGCTTTAACGCGTCAAGAACGCCAGAACGACGCTCTCGAATTCGGCTTTACGTTCGATCATCGCCCAGTGGCCGCACTTGGGAAACACGTGCAGTTCGGCGTTGGGGATCATGCGCATGGCGACAAAGCCGCGATCCATCGAGCTTACCCGGTCGTCCCGGCCCCAGGCGATCAGGGTTGGCGCCTGAATCGCCGCCAGGTGAGCGAAGGTCGCGGCGGCATGCGGCCCTTCGGTCATCGCCGCAATTCCATCCATCGCCGCACGCGAATACATTTGCTTGCTCGTTGCATAAGTAACCGGATCGAGGGCCTGCTTCATCCGCCCCTCAATCAACTCGTCTGTCACGATCGACTTGTCATAGACCATCGAGTGCAGCCACTGGACCAGCCGTTCGCGGGTCGGATTTTCAATGAAATTGACCAGAAGATTGATGCCCTCGTTGGGGAAGGCGTTGAACAGCCCATAGCCGACTCCGCCGATGGTGACGAAGCGATCGACCCGCGCCGCTTGCTGCGCAGCGACCATTGAGCCAACCATCCCGCCCAGCGAATTGCCAATGATATGGGCCTTGTCGATCTTCAGCCCATCCATGAAGCGGATCACCGCATCCGCACACACCTGCATCGGGTTCCCCGCGACCGGCGCGCTTTTGCCATAGCCCGGAAGATCGAGAATGAAGGTGCGGAAATGGGGAGCGAATACCGGCAGATTATTCTCGAAATTGGCCCAGCCCGTCACGCCGGGACCCGACCCGTGAAGCAGTATCAGCGCCGGCCCGTCGCCGGCCTCATGATAATGTATATCCCCCACCGGATCGGCGAGAACGCGGCTGGTCTTATCGTATGTAAAATCGGACATATCTGTTCCCCGGTAAATTTGCGGCAACATGGGCGGGAGGGCGAAAAGCGTCAATATCCATAAAGCAATCCGATTGCCTCTCCGCGCCGTGAATGACACGATAGGCGCAGACGGCATGGAATGGCCGCGCATGCCCGGGAGGCCTATCATCGCCACGCACGAGAAACTTTCCTTCTGCCGCACCTGCATGGGACATTGCGGGGTGGTGCTGACCGTGGACGAGAACGAACAGCTCGTCGATATCCGTGCCGACCGCGAGGATCCTCAAACTCTGGGCTTTGCCTGCTTCAAAGGCCTTCAGGCAGTCGAGGCTCATAACGGCGAGGCCCGCCTGCTGCACCCGCTCAAGCGCCAGGCCGACGGCAGCTTCATGCCCATCCCGCTGGAACAGGCATTGGACGAAATCGCCGACAGGCTTCGCGATATCCTGAGCGAGGACGGCCCGGACGCCATTGCCGGATATCGCGGCGGCGGTGCCTTCTTCAACGGCTCGGCCGCTACGCTGCTGGCCGATTTCCTCGGTGCGGCCGGATCGCACAAGCTTTTCTCTTCGGTGACAATCGACCAATCGGCCAAGATGGTGGCGATGGGGCGGCTCGGCATGTGGCTGCCCGGCATCGACCCGTTCCACACAGCCGACGTGGGTATGCTGGTCGGCTGCAACCCGCTGGTCTCGGTTATCGGCACCGATCTACGCAACCCGGTCAAAAGGCTGAAGGAGGCCAAGGCCCGCGGGATGAAGCTGATCATTATCGATCCGCGCCATACCGAAACCGCCCGCTTTGCCGATGTTTTTCTGCAGCCGCTGCCGGGCGAGGATTGCACGATCCTGGCCGGGATGCTGCGGATCATTCTGGAGCGCGGGTGGGAAGACAAGAATTTCTGCGCTCAGCATGTCGCCGACCTTGCCGGCCTGAAAGAAGCGGTCGCGCCCTTCTCGCCCGAATATGTCACGCGTAGGGCCGACGTCTCGGTCGAGAAGCTGTTCGAGGCGACGGAGATATTCGCCCGCTCGGGTCGCGGCCCGGCGATCACAGCGACCGGCCCTAATATGAGCCCGCACTCCAATCTGGCCGAGCACCTGGTCGGCTGCCTGAACATCATTTGCGGACGCTATGTTCGGGAAGGCGAGCGTATCTGCAACCCGGGAGTGATCTATCCGCGCTATCCCCGGCCCGCTCAGGTGGTTCCCGCTTCGCGTCCCTGGGAGAATGGCCCCAAGAGCCGGATCGGCGGCTTCGGCACGCTGGGCGGCGAAATGATGACCGGCATCATGGCCGACGAGATTCTGCAGCCCGGGCCCGGCCGTGTCCGCGCGATGATCAGCCATGGCGGCAACCCCGCCTCTTCCGTTCCCGATCAGCGCAAGGTGGTCAAGGCGCTGCGCGCGCTCGATCTCTTGGTCAGCCTTGAGCCCTATATGACGCCGACGGCGAAGCTGTCGCACTATATCCTACCGCCAAAGCTGCAGTATGAACGCCCGGACCTGCCGTTGTGGTTGTGGGAGATGCTGCTCTTCCCGATCCCCTTCACGCGCTATGCCCCGGCCGCAGCGCAGCCGCCTGAGGGATCTGAGGTCAGCGACGAAGTCTATGTCTTCTGGGCGCTGGCCAAGCGGCTGGGGCTGCAGATGACGATCACCGGCGTGCCGATCGACATGGAAACACCGCCGACGGTGGAGGATTCGCTAAAGATCGCCGCGCGTAATGCTCCGGTTTCGTGGGAGGAACTGAAGAGCCATCCGCGCGGCGCCGTCTTTGAGGAAGAACCGCAATATGCCCTTCCGGCCGATCCGGTCACGGCGGGAAAGTTCACCGTCGCCCCACCCGACGTCGTCGCGGAAATAGTCGAAGTCGCCGCCGAATCCGTCGCACCCGGTCGTGTGCCCAGCAACGGACAGTTATTCACCCACCGACTGGCCTCGCGCCGGCATCGCGACCGGTTCAACTCGACCGGCAATCTGCTCTCAGCCGTTAAGAAGCGCGTGCCCTACAACGTCGCCTACCTGAACCCCGACGACATGGCGGAAAAGTCAGTGGCCAAGGGTGATTGGGTCGAACTCACGTCCGACTGCGGCGCAGTCAGGGCGATAGCCGAAGACGACGCGACTCTACGCCCGGGCGTCGTGTCTCTAATCCACGGCTTCGGCAACCTGCCGGACGATAACGACTATCTGACCGACGGCGTATCGACCAACCTGCTGATCAGCACAGACCGTGACCTACAGACAATCAACGCTATGCCCCGCATGTCCGGCATCCCGGTCAATATCCGCCGCGCTTCGGGCCCAGCCAATCGGTGAAGGCGGTTGGTTGATTCGAGGCTAAACCCAATATCGAGACGCTGCGGCCCTGCCGAAGCGTTGGAGGAGCGATCATAAATTCCCGTATTTTGCTGGCGATTGCGGCCTTCGCAGCTCTGTCCATTACAGGCTGTGGGGGCGACCACGTCTATCCCGACAAATTTCCCCTTCACGGCGATGGCGAGGGTACGAAGACGGCCCCGAACGGCGACAAATATGTCGGCGAATTCTCCGGCGGCAAGCTCAACGGCCAGGGCACGATCACCTATGCCGACGGCACCCAGTTGGCCGGAACTTTTCAGGACGACAAACTTACCGGACAAGGTACCCTCAGATATCCCAATGGCGACGCCTACGCAGGAGCGTTCAAGGACGGCAAACCGAACGGACCAGGAACGCTGACCTCGCGTAACGGCAGCAAATATGTCGGCGAATTCCGAGACGGCAAACAATCGGGCCAGGGCACGCTCTCCTACGCCCAGGGCGGCAGCTATATCGGTGATTTCCGGGATGGCAAGCAGGAGGGAGCGGGCACATTTACGTCGCCTAATGGCGGCAAATATGCGGGCCAGTTCCACGCGGATAAATTCGAAGGCCAAGGCACGCTGACATATGCCGACGGCGGAAAGTATGTCGGCGGCTTTCATGACGGCAGAAGAAACGGGCAAGGCACCCTTTACTCGCCGAACGGCACAGTTTTGAGTGCGGGACAGTTGGAGAACGGCAAGCTCACGGGGAATGTTGTCGACGCCTCGCACAATTGATGCAATTTGGCGTAGTTCATTCAATCGGCGACCTCGGACAAGTGTGAACTCTTGGGTTCACTCGTCTTCATCTGAAGGCTTTTCCACAGTGATTGGAACCTTGAAACTGGTACTTCCAGTCGTGGTCGCTGTTTCGAATTGGATGAAGTCGGCGCCCGTATAATCTTTATTGCTGGAATACTCCACAGCGATACCGCGTACTCTCCTGACGCCACAGGACGCCGGGAAATTGAGCTGTGAAGCGCGCGCAAAATCCTCTCGCGGGATCAGTTTTACAACCCCGTGCGTCGGCTGCTTGTCGATCTTCACATCCGGTAAGCCCACGGCGATACAGTCGCTATTGACTGAAAATGAGAAATTGATGGTCTTGGTCGCACCGGGGGCCACACTGATCGATATGGTCTGGGAAACGCCACCTGGATGAACGGGGGGAGGTGGCGGCACGTTGGGCATTGGCATATTCGGAGCCGGCTGAGCATTCGGGTGCGCGCCACCTGCGGCATCCCGATCCAACTCATGCTTCATGGCACAGTTTACGTTTGCGTCGGTGCCCGCGCGAAATCCTTGAGTTTCGCAGAAAAGTTCATCCTGCGAGTTTACGACATAGGGGTGATGACAGCCCGATAAAATCAGCCCCGAAAAGATAATCGATAGAGCAAAGCGGCTTGAACTGATGCTCAGCGCTGGAAGGGAAAACAAATCCATCGTTTCTCTCACGGCTCCAATCTTTCTAACGCTGGCTTGCGTCATTCGGCGCTTAACATATGCATTTTTCATAAACGCACGGGCGGGCGCCTCTTTGCTGCGAAGGACGAATGCTCGCATAACCGCGCCCGATAAACGGACGAACATCGCGAACCCGGCGCGTACACAGCGCTCAAAGGCTGGACTTGGCGACCAAAACCGGGCAATCGACTCTGATGAACTGCGATAGCACCGCCCTATGACTACCGTCGAGGAGTTCGCCCAGGCGACCCGCGCTCCGAACCAGATGATGATCACGCTGATCGTCATGTCGGCTGCGGTCATGCAAGTCCTGGACATGACCATCGCCAATGTCGCCCTGCCGCATATGCAGGGTAGTCTGGGCGCAACCCAGGACCAAATCTCCTGGGTTTTGACCTCATATATCGTTGTCTCCGCCATCGCCACGCCGATGACCGGCTGGCTGGCGACGCGTCTCGGACGCACCCGGGCCTTCACCGTGGCCATCGCCGGCTTCACCGTGACCTCAATCGCCTGCGGGCTGGCGACGACTCTGCCGCAAATGGTGGTATTCCGCCTGCTGCAAGGCGCGTTCGGGGCCGTGCTGACACCGCTCTGCCAATCCATCCTGCTCGACGCCTATCCGCGAAACCAGATCGCGCGCGCGATGGGCATCTTCAGTGTCGGCGTGATGGTCGGCCCGATCTTGGGGCCGATCCTGGGCGGCTATTTGACCGAGGAATTGAACTGGCGCTGGTGCTTTTACATCAATGTGCCGATCGGCCTGGCGGCGATGCTCGGCGCACTCATATTCGTACCGGAAACTGAAAAAACTCCTGGGCGCAAATTGGACTGGCTCGGCTTCATGTTCCTCAGCATCGCCATCGGCGGGTTTCAGCTCGTGCTGGATCGCGGCGAGCAAAAAGGCTGGTTCCAGTCGCCGGAAATTCTGATCGAAGCGGCTATGAGCGTGCTCGGTCTTTACATGTTCATCGTACACAGCATGACGACGAAGGACCCGTTCATCGACGTCCGCCTGTTCCGCGACCGCACATATGTAATCGGCGTCAGCATCGTCTCGCTGATTTTCATGGTCTATCTGGGCGCCCTGGTGCTGGTTCCGCAGTTGCTCCAGCTCGAAATGAACTATCCGGTCTTCACCGCTGGCCTTGTGACATCGCCAAGAGGCTTGGGCATGGTCGCCTCCTTCATCGTCATCGGCAGAATGAAGGATCGGCTGAACCCGCGCATGTTGATCTGCGTCGGCATGCTCATCAACGGTCTGTCGCTTTATCTCATGTCACGCTGGTCGCTGGCTGTTGAAATGGATCAGATCGTCTGGACCGGCGTGCTGCAGGGCATCGGCATGGGAGCTATCATGCTCCCGACCTCGACCGCCGCTTTCGCAACATTGTCGAATGAATTGCGCACGGACGGCTCCGCGTTTTTCAGCCTGATGCGCAACATCGGCGGGGCGGTCGGTGTCGCGGTGGTATCGTCGCGGATCGTCGAGCTGACGCAAATTCATCACGGCAATCTGGTGCAGTTCGTGACGCCGTTCCGGCACCCGCAAATGCGCCTACCGGGAATGACCGACGCAATGGCGTTGCGCATACTCAATTTGGACATCACGCACCAGGCCGGCATGGTCGCCTATATCAACGGCTTTCTGTTGCTGTCCATCGTTAGTGTCGTAATGATGCCCTTGGTCTTCTTCATACGAACCCCTCGCGCAGCGCAGGCCGGCACGATGGCGCCGATAGGCGATTAAATAAGCGACGGGGGACAATCGTTGGCAAAGCCGCCGATCATTTCGCTTCAGACGCGCAGAATTCACCCTACGATCGGAATGGAGGTGACCGGCGTTGATCTTTCCGGTCCGCTCCAGCAAGCGACAATCGACCAGATCGAATATCTTTGGCGACAGCACCTGGTGCTCGTCTTTCCCAATCAGTCGCTGACCGAAGAGCAGCAGATCGCTTTCAGCAAGAATTTCGGTGAGTTGGACATCACCATCGAGGATGACAAGAAATCCTCGAAAAACCCCGAAGTTCTCCGCATCGCCAATGTCGACGAGCGCGGGCAAAAGCTGGATGTGGATCACCCGATTCAGCATTATTTCTCCACACTGACCGCGCTGTGGCACACGGATGGATCTTACAGGGCAGTCCCAAGCTTTGCCTCCATGCTCCACGCCCTAGAAGTGACGCCTGAGGGTGGCGAGACCTGCTTCGCGAACGGCATCGCCGCCTATGAGGCCCTCCCGGACGACATCAAGCGTCAGGTGGAGGACAAACACATGGTGCATTCCTACGAGTTCACGCGGCATTTCGAGAGGCGCCTGCCGTCTCTATCTGAGGACGAAAGGCTGCAATCCCCGCCCGCAACCCATCCCGTCGTACGTCGGCACGCCGACGGCCGCAAATCACTCTATGTCAGCGGCAATGTGGCCTATTACGTCGGCGGAATGCCGCTGGACGAAGGCCAGCGGCTGCACGCCTATCTTCTCGATTGGGTAACCCAGCCGCAATTCGTTTACAGCCATCGTTGGTCCGTCGGGGATGTCGTATTGTGGGACAACAGGCCAACGCTCCATCGTGTTTTGCCCTATAATCCCAATCACCGGCGGGTCCTTCAGCGAACGGAACTGAAGGGAACCGAAATCCCGCACGCGTGACGGTTTATCAGCCCGGCTGCTCACCCGGATGGCTGCCTGCCTTTTGCGGAACAAGGATGATCAAGGCGATGATCACCACCGCGATGATCGCGGAGGAGCTGATACGGCTGAGATCCAATCCGCCGTCTGCTTGCGGCTTCGTCAACATGTCACCGACAGTCGCGCCCAGTGGTCTGGTCAGGATGAAAGCTGCCCAGAACAGCAAGGTTCGCGAGACACCGGTAAAGGCGTAGACAGCCCAGACGACCAGCAGAGCCCCAGCAAATATGAGTGCTCCTCCCTCATAGCCGGGGCCTGAATCTGCGAGAAAATCGCCGAGTGCGGTGCCCAGAGTGTTCGAGAACAGAATGGTCACCCAATAGAATGTCTCCACTCTAGGCGAGGTGATGTTGTTTACCGAGACCGAACCCTCGGTAAACCACCAAGCCGCAAGAGAAAGCATCACAAGAACGAACAGAATGAAAGAGCCACCGACATAACCGACGCCGAGCGATCGGTCGGCGAAATCCGCCATAGTGGTGCCCGCTGTCGTAGTCGCCACGATCACCGCCCAATAGAGGAACGGATGGAATGAACGCGCCCGAATCTGAGCCGTGGCCGTAACCAGAAAGAATCCGAAAAAGATAATAGTACTAAGGGCATAACCAAAGTTCAGCGTCATCGACAGCGCATCGCCCCCGGTTTCGCCCAGAGTCGTTGCGGCGATCTTGATGACCCAGAATATCAAGGTAACGGCTGGAACCTTGCTCGATCTGATCTGCGAAGTCACACCCATGCGCTAGATCCTCGAAGGTTTTGCAAAGCCGGAGGCACTCTCTAGCGGCCTAAACCCTGTGCCGCAATTTATGTTTCTGCTATTGCCGGACCCAATCGGGAATAACCGACAATTCCCCGCGGCGCGCCAACCCGGCCCAGGCATCCGCCCAACAGCACCCGTGCGTTTGCCCCGCAACCTCGATCGTCTGCACGCGCGCGTCCCCACGCATTTGGGACAAGAACGCACGCAAAACGCTGCGCTCGACCACAGCGTCCTCGCTACCGATGAAATGAACCTGGGGCAGATCGGACAGCCGCCCTGCTTGGTCGGCCGGGTCCAGCGACGCGTAAAGCGGCGTCAGTTTCTTCACGCTCACCCATTGGGCTAGGTCGAGATTGGCGGCGACTGTTACCAGCCCCACCACATCGCTCCGCCGTTCCGCCAGCAGCGCCGCCAAGGCTCCTCCGCCGGAAAATCCCACCAGAACCAGCCGGTCGGCTGAGCGGGTGCGGGCCTTCAACTGATCAAGCGCGGCGTTGACGCTGTTTACAACTTCGGGCGCGTAACGTGCGCTGGACCAATAATCGTCCCTGCAGTTGCGCGGTCGTTGGCGGTCAGGATATTGGCACGGCCGTGCAAGATAGGCGACCGGCCCATCGCCTGGGTGACTAAGAGCAAGCCGAAGCGCCACGGGGTCGGTCGGCGTCGGATCCATGGAACGTTCGGTCGGAGTGACATAGGCCAGACCATCGCCTTCGATATAGACTGTCAGGGTCCGGCCCTGCCCGCCGGGCTTGGTCGCCACGGCTAGGTCAAAACTTCCGGCGGGAAGACTCTCCCAGTGCCATCCGGCCGCCACCGCCAATTCCGGACCCAGAGACTGGCGATTTTGAACTGCGCATCCGACGGTCAGCAACAGACCGACCAATGCCAGCCATTTCATTTATTGGCGGACTTATAGCGTTGAGTGAACAGGCGCAGTTCTTTGGCAACGCGCTCGACGACATCCGACCAATCCTGCGGTTTGTTCTGACGGAACAAACGCACGGACGGGTACCAGGGCGTGTCGTCGCGATTCAGAAGCCAACGCCAGTCAGGCAGGCGCGGCAGCATCACCCAGGCCGGCCGATCGAGCGCGCCGGCCAGATGCACCGGCGAGGAATCGACTGAAATCAGCAGATCGACGACCGAGAGTATGGCTGCCGTATCTTCGAAATCCCTGATCTGGGGGCTCAGGCTGAACAGATTCATACCGGCCGGCGGGTTGAGCGCGGCGCCCTCGCCCGACCCTTTCTGGATCGACAGCAAGGTCACGCCGGGTACCGATAAGGGGGCGATGGTCTCCAGCGTCATCGACCGGTTGGCATCGTTCGCATGTGTCGGCCTTCCGGCCCAAACGACCGCAACGAGCGGCTTGGCATAACCGGCCAGATACTTGCGCCAATAGTCCACCCTGGCCGGATCTGGAGACAAATAGGGTATCTTGCCCGGCAGGTCAGACAATTTGAGCCCCATTGCCATCGGCAGGCTCATCATCTCGCAATAGACGTCAAAGCGCGGGGGCAGTTCGCCGCGCACAGTTATGGCGTCGAACCCGCCCATCCGTTTCGCGATGCTGTGAAGCTCGTGGTTGATTTCGAGAATCACGTTTCCGCCGCTACGTTCTTTGGCCCAAGGAACCATCCTGAGGAACTGGAACGTGTCGCCATAACCCTGCTCGTCATGGATAAGCAGCGTTTGGCCTGGAATTTGGCGCCCATCCCAGCGGGAGCGCTGAACTTTGCGTTCAAGCCGCGTGGTGTGGGGCAGGTTGTAGCGATATTGATATTCGCGCCAACCGCGGTCGAAATCACCCAGCGCCAGCAACGTCTCCGAGAGGTCAAAGCGCATCGACAGGTCGCCGGGCAAAGCGTCCACCAACATTTGCTGGATCGGCGCCGCCTCCGCCACGCGTGCCTGACCGCGAAGCGCCTGGGCCAGAAGCAGCCACAATACGATCGGCCCGGATCCGGAGGCGAGGTGCGGACGGATAAGAGCCTCAGCCTCCTGGTGCCGGTAGGCAGCCAGCAATCCGCGCAGATGCAGCTCGAACTCTTTCATATCCATCGTAGGGGAAGCCTCAAGCCTCGGGCGCTGCGATACCCAATGCGTCCAACAACGGACCAAGCTGACCGCTGAAGGCCTTCCAGCGATCAACGCTGGTCTTGTAAATCGGCTTGCGCACCTGATTGACGCTGGCTGTCTTCACGATGCGGGCAGTCTTTTCGAACTGCAGGCAAGCCTTGCTCCACGGCAGGCCGATGAAGTCCACCAACCGGCGCGATTCAGCCTCCTGGTTGGCGACCATATCCTCGTAGCGCGTTTCGATGAAACGGTCGGGCGGCAGAACTGCACGCCAGTGATCCATCAGCCTCTCATAGGAGCGGTAGAAAAGTCCCAGTTCAGCCAAATCATAGGTAAAAAGCTGTTCCTTGGAGAACAGCCGGCTATAGCAGGACAGGCAGTTGTCGACCGGGTTGCGCCGCACATGGATGATACGGGCCTGCGGCAGGATCAATTTGGCCAGACCGGCGAACATGAAGTTCGACGGCATCTTGTCGACCAGACGGGCTTTGCCCTGGGCCAACGGTTCGACTTCGGCCAGATAGGCTCGCCCCAACTCCGTCGCCGTTTCCGGCGTAAGGCTGTCAAGCATCTGAGGATAAGGGCCCTTGGACCCCGCGACTTGACCCAGGAAACGCAGTTCACCGGCGCCGTGAACCTTAGGGTGCGACGCCAGTATCTGCTCCACCAACGTCGTTCCGGATCGGGGCATGCCCATCACGAAGACCGGTAATTCCGACTTCGCACCGCCGCCCGCTAGGCGTTCCAATATCTCGGCTGGGAAATGATCGCCTATGGACTTCATCCAGGCATCGGATGCCTTCGGATCGTAATCGAAGGTGCCGCGCTTCATGCGGCTTCCCTCGTTGAGATAGCTGAAGGCCCGGTCGGCCTCTCCCACATCCATCCAAGCCTTCGCCAGCGAATAATTCAGCGCCATGCGGTCATCACGCGATTCCAAGCCGCCCGCTCCAAGAAGGGCCGCCATGCGCGAGATTTCGGGATCGCCAGCCTTATAGGTCTTAAGGTCGACCCGGGCATGCCAGGCAGAAGCGGAACGCGGATAGGCCACCAAGGCCCGATCGAGCTCGACAAGCGCCGGAGCCTTGTCACCGCGCTCCATCAAAGCGACGCCGCGATTGACGATCGCCTTTTCGATGGCAAAGCCGGTGCCCTTCGATGCACGTTCATAGGCGTCGAGCGCCTCATCGGTCCGCCCGAGTTCCTGCAGAATTTCACCGAGCGCGTTCAACGCCTCACTGCTGTCGGGCGCGCCCGATACGGCGAGTTGCGCCACGTTCAGAGCCTCACTCAGCCGCTCAAGGTTTTTCAACGCCAGAGCTTTAACCACCAGCCCACCGGAATGCATCGGCGAATAGGCAAGCAGGGCTTCGATCCAGCGCAGCGCATCTTCATAGCGATGGCGGCCGACTTCGACCGCGGCGGCATTGATATAGGCGTCGGACAGTCGCGGATTGGCATCGATAGCCCGGCGCGCCATCGCCACCGCATCGTCCAGGTAGCCCAGATCGTTCAATAGGTTGGACAGGTTGCTGTAGGCCTCGGCATAATTCGGCGCCAACTTGATGGCTGCCTCATAGCGAAGCCGCGCCTGCTCGAGCCGGCCGAGGCGTTTGAGCGTATTGCCGAGATTGTTATGCCCTTCGGCATTGTTCGGCTGAAGCAGGACGACACGCTCGAGACAGCTCAGGCTTTCTTCCAGCTTGCCTTCTTCTTGAAGAATAATGCCCAGATTGTTCCAGCAGGCGCTGAGCGAGGGGTCCAGGGCAACCGCACGGCGTCCGGCCTGCTCCGCATCGGCAAACAAGCCCCGGCGTCGGCACATCTCGGCCAGATTGCTGAAATAGATCGCCGGCGTGCGAGGCGATTGGCAGGCTTTGCGCAGATGCTCGATCGCCAGGTCCAGATTGCCATAGGCGTGGGCCATCAGACCCATCAAGTGCAGCGCGTCGGCCTGTCCTGGCCAAACGGCCAGAACCTGCTGACACAGACGTTCAGCCTGGTCGGCCTGCCCGGCATCCCAATGCTGGTGCGCCAAGGCCAAAGCCTTCTCGATCGGCATGCCTTGCTGTGCCTGCCCCTGCGGTTCAGTACTCAATGCGAATTGTCCTGCAATGCCTTCAACGCTGAGTCTAAACCGTCGAGCCGAATTGGAATGTCCAACGGCCCTCTGTCGGCATAGACATATCGCACGACCATCAACTTTCCGGTCATAAACTTACCGATAACGTCCTTGCCCAAAACGGCAAGGGTTTCGCATCCTTCCTTGCGGCAGCTTTGCACCGGCAGGACGAGTGGCTTGTCGTTGTCCAACGTTAGACGTATCCCGGCCTGAAGGGCAATCCCCAGCGGGGCCGTGATCAGAACACGTGGCTGACCATCAGGCGGCCCCATGTAGCCGACCTGAACCCGCAGAACCACAGCCTTTTGCTGCTGCGAAATCGCGAATTGCTGAACATAGCAAAGCGGCGTGCCATTGGGTCTCTGGACGCATTCCTTTGACCATAATGGTTCAGCCGCAGGCGCTGCCGGCGGAATTATGTCTGATTTCTTAGCATCCGCCTCATCCTGGCTGACCGCCGCAACGACGGCGGTCAACATCAGGACGGCGAGAGCCCCCCCAATAGGCAACCGGCGATAGGCCCGTTTGAGCGCAGATTTAACGAATGCCATATCACCGGTTTCACTTTTATTAGAACTTGAAGGTGCCTTTTATCAGACCGGTGTGACTTTGGAAGTCCTGGCGGATTTCGCCGTCATACTCGATGCTGAGTTCAAAGCTGTCGCTGCGCTTCAGGTCCACGATGGCACCGACACTCACACCGTCTGCCCGCGGCCGCGCCGTGGCGCTGTTGAAGGTCACGCCGGCCAGCGTGCTGGTCAGAGCGATCGGACCATGAGTGTAGTCATGCGCCCAACCGACTTTGACCGACGGGAACAGCTTGCCATAGTCGGTGTCGTACTCGGTCCCGGCCTTCAGGCCGATCTCGCTACTGAAGGAGTCGGTCGTCAGGCTCTTCACGTTCAGGTCCGCGATCCCGGCGCCGTTTTCCTGATAGGCGCCATAGTCCAGATGGACCTCACGCACATCGATATACGGCCTCAGCGTCAGCCCGTCCTTGTATGTAAAGGCATAGGCGGCCTTTACATTCGCCAGATACTGCTGACCGTTGAACTTGCCGTTCGCGGCTTCGTGCAGGAATTGAATACCACGCGACTGGTTAAAGCTGTTGTAGCCGAACCCAAGCTGACCATCGACGGTCAGCTTGCCGTCGAACTGATCAGGACGCCAGCTGCCGTAGCCGGTGAACTGATAATCCGCCACGCGAGTGGTACTGCCGGTCAGCAGATCCGTACCGGTGGTGCGGCTGCTCAGATAGCTGACCGCGCCGCCGACCGTGATCTCTGGCACCAGCGGCGTGTCGAAGCCGGCAATGAACCCGTAGGTCCGGGCGTCGTAGCCGGCAGCCCCGGTCACCGGATCGCGTGTCGCACTGCCGACCAGGGCCTGACCCCACACCTCGCCATGTAGACCGTCCGAACCAGCGGACGCGCCATGGTCCGTGCCGTTCATAGCAGTGTTGGTCGAGCCCTGGTGGTCGTCGACTGCATTGACCGACGGGGTCACGACGGCCGAGCCGGATTGTGGCGTCAACTGACCCGGAGACAGCTGCGTGATGCCCTTCTGTTGCTGGTCCATCGGCAGCTTGCCCAGAACATTCAGAACCGTCTGGGTAAAGAGCCGTGCCTCGGGGCTGTTGCTCATCTGGATTATATCCAAAGCTGCACCAGTTCCCGCTGCCGCTCCTCCGGTGGTGTCACCGACCGCCTTGTATTGGGCCAGCGAACTCAGCGTCAGTACCAGGTCCGTATAGGCCCCCGAGGAGACGTCCGTGACTGCGACGTTGAAGCCGGGTGATATTGCCGCAACGCCGCTGACGGTCAGGCCGTTCCCGGCCTGGACGATGGTGTAGCCCTGCCCGGTCGTCAGCGTTGTGGTGCCCAGACCGACAATTTCGACTGTACCGCCGCTCAAGGTCGCCTTGCCGCTGACAACCAGATCGCCGTTCGCCGTTGACGACGTCGCGCCGAAGATCAGCGTACCGCCTGTCTGTACCAAGTTGCCCGTCACTGCCACCGAGTTGGCCACCTGGATGGTCGAGCCGCTGTTCACCAAGTTGTGCGTCCCGACATTCACTGTGTCGTTCAGCAACTGCTGACCCGCGGCGAAGACCAAATCGCCGAACGTGTTGGTGATCGTGCCCTGGCTGCCCTGAGTAAAGCCGGTCAGCCCGCCCACAACCACGCCGACACCGCCGGTAATCGTCAGATTGCCGGAGTTGTTGTCGATATTGCCCGCGATGACGCCTGTGTTGGTGATCGCGCCCAACGTGCCCAGAACATGGATCGCCGCTGTCGCACCCGCCAAGGTGCCGCTGTTCGTCAGCGATCCCAGATTCCCGGTCAAGGCGACATAGACACCGTAACCCGACGAGATCGTCCCGGTGTTTGCCAAGGACCCCAGCGTACCGCCGACATAGTCATTCAGGGCGGATGCCACCAGATTATTGCCGCTGGTCGCAATCGTCGCCGCAAGTCCGGTCAAAGATGGGATCGAGGCGCTGACCCCGGCGTAAGACGAACCCGCCCCACCCGCGACCAGTGTCTCGCCACTGCCGCCCACCAGATAGTTCCCAGTCGAAGGCACCGCCGAACCGACGATCGAGCCGCCGGTCAGTTTGGCCGCGCCGCTGACGACCAGTTCCGAACCGTTCAACTCTGTCACGCTGCCCGTGGGCTGGCTGAAGTTGCCTGTGATCGAGACGGAGTTGGGGAGCGTCAAGGCGCCGCCGTTGGTCACAGTGCCGGTGCCGACATTGACCGTGTCGTTCAACAGAATGTTGCTCGACAGGGCGACATTGGCCAGCGTGCTGCTGATCGAACCCTGGCTGCCCGCGTTGAACCCGGTCAGCGTACCGACGACCGAGCCGGCGCCGCCGGAGATCGACAATGTGCTGGCTGAGCTGTTGACGATATCGCCGGCGATCAGGCCGCTGTTCACGATCGGCCCCAGGCTGCCGCTATTCTTGATTGCGACGGTGCCGGTGATCGTTCCGCTATTCGACAGACCGCCTATCGTCCCGTTGCTGGCAAGACCGGTCTGACCCGTGATCGTACCACTGTTGGTCAGCGTACCTACACTGCCGCTGTTCTGCAGGCCAACATGAGACACAGCAGGCGAGTCCTGGATCAATCCGCTGTTGTTCAGAACGCTGATCGCGCCGGAATTCGCCAGGCCGTTCTTCACACCGACGATCGAGCCGGTATTAGTGATCGTGCCGATCGTTCCGCCGTTATTGACGCCGGTCTGACCCGTAATCGTCCCGCTGTTGGTCAGCGTACCCATGCTGCCGCTGTTCTGCAGGCCAACATGGCTGGGCGCGGCATTATCCGCGATCAGGCCACTGTTGTTCAGCGCGGCAAGCGTGCCGGAATTCACCAGGCCGTTCTTCAGGCCGACGATCGAGCCGGTGTTGGTCAGCGTGCCGATCGTGCCGCTGCTGTTGACGCCAGTCTGACCGGTGATCGCCTTGCTGTTGGTCAGAATACCGATCGTGCCGGAATTCACCAGGCCGGCAATCGAGCCGATATTGGTGAGCGTGCCGATCGTGCCGCCGTTGTTGAGGCCGGTCTGCCCGGTGATTGTTCCGCTATTCGTCAGCGTACCCATGCTGCCGAGGTTGCTGAGTCCGATATTGCTGGGCGCGGCATTATCCGCGATCAGGCCGCTGTTAGTCAGAAGACCGATCGCGCCGGAATTCACCACCCCGTTCTTCTGACCGACGATCGAGCCGGTGTTGGTCAGCGTGCCGATCGTGCCGCCGTTGTTGCGCAGGCCGGTCAGGCTCGCGTTCAGCAGGCCGCTGTTGCTCAACGTGCCCAGGGTGCCTGTGCTGTTGAGATAGATGCCATAGTCGGCTGCGATCGTGCCGCTGTTGCTAAGGCTGGTCAGGCTGGCGCCGATATAATCGTTGGCCGCCACCCCATCCAGATTGTTGCCATTGACTGTGCCGGTGAGTGCAAGCCCGGTCAGCGCGTTGCCGGTTACGGAAACGCCCGTGTAGGACGACCCCGCGCCGCCTTCGACGAGAGGGCCGACATCAGCGCCGAGCAAATAGTTGGTGTTGGTTACGGCCGGGCCGCCGGCAACGGTGCCGCCGGAGAGGCCGGCCACGCCGCTGACGATCAGCGTCGCGCCCGCCGCTTCGGTGATGGTGCCGGTCGCCTGGCTGAAGTTGCCGTTGATCGAGACGATGGTGGTGAGCGCGATGTCGCCGCCCGCATTCGTCAAAGTCCCGCTCGTCACGGTGCCCAGGTTCAGATTGACCGTGTCGTTCAGCAACTGGTTGCCCGTCAGAGTGACGTTAGCGCCCAGATTGTTGATCGTCCCCTGGGTGCCGGCCGTAAAGCCGGTCAGCGTGCCGAAGATCGTGCCCGTGCCGCCAGCGATGGTGATGTCGCCGCCGCCCAGGTTGTCGATATTGCCCGCGATCACCCCGGTATTGGTCATCGAGATACCGCCTGCAACGCCGCCGATCGTGCCGCTTCCCAACAGGGACGTAACCACCGTCGTGCCGTTCACGATCGCGTTGATGCTGCCCGAAATCGTACCGCTGTTGGTCAGAACTCCGATGGTCCCGTAGTTGACGATGCCGTTGGCCGCGCCGGCGATCGTGCCGCTGTTGGTCAGGGTTCCGATGGTGCCGTAGTTGGCGAGAGCCCCCGTGCTGCTGGCCCGTACGAGGCACAGCGTGGTGCAGATCGACCCGCCGACATTGTCGATCAACCCGCTGTTGACCAGAACGCCGATGTTGCCGCTGTTATAGATGCCGTTCGATGCGCCGGTAATCGTCCCGCTGTTGGTCAGAGTACCGATCGTGCCGCCGGATGAAACGCCGTGGGTGGTCCGGTCGATGTAGTTTTCGATGCCGCTGCCGCTCGCCGCCGTAATCGTGCCGCTGTTGAGCAGCGTACCGATGTTTCCGCTGTTTATGATGCCTGTGTCGGCGCTATTGATCGTGCCGCTGTTGGTCAGCGTGCCGATGATCCCGCTCGACAATGTCCCGCTGCTGCTACGGCCATAATTGGCGATGCCATACTCGTTGGAGCTGAAGATCGAACCGCTGTTGGTCAGAGCGCCGATGCTGCCGCCGTTCTCGATGCCGGTACCGGAGCTGTTGATGACGCCGCTATTGGTCAGCGTGCCGATGACACCGTCAGCCAGGCTGCCGTTATTGGCATATCCGTAGTTGTAGATACCGCCGCTGTTGGTGCTGATGATCGTGCCGCTGTTGGTCAGCGTGCCGATGACGCCTTCGTTGTCGATGCCGGTGCGCTCACTGCGGATCAACCCGCTGTTGATCAGAGTCCCGATGCTACCCGTGCCGTTCAGCGTTCCGCTTCTGGTATATCCGTAGTTGTAGATGCCGGCGCCGTTGGCGCTGGCGATCGTACCGCTGTTGATCAGCGTGCCGATATTTCCATATTCGTTATAAATGCCGTCGTCATAGCTGTTGATCGTACCGCTGTTGGTCAGTGTGCCGACTAATCCGGTGCTCAGGTGGCCGCTGTTCGTATTGCCGTAAATTTCGATGCCGCGCCCGCCGCCGGTGATCGTGCCGCTGGTGGTCTGCACGGCCATGATCGTGCCGCTGTTGGTCAGCGCACCGATGGCGCCTTCGACGTCGATGCCGGTGCGCGGCGTGTTGATCAACCCGCTGTTGATCAAGGTCCCGATGGAACCCGACGTAAGCGTTCCGCGGCTGGTTCGGCCATAGTTGGTGATGCCGGCTTCATATTGGGTGTTGATCGTGCCGCTGTTGATCAGCGTAGCGATATTGCCATCGTAGTTTTCGATACCGGTATATTGTGAATTGATCGTGCCGCTGTTGGTCAGCGTGCCGATCGAACCATATTCGTTATAAATGCCGCGTGAGTTCGCATTGATCGTACCGCTGTTGGTCAGCGCACCGATCTGACCGCCGGCCGTCGTGCCGCGACTCGAAGAGCCATAGTTAACAATGCCGCTTGAGTTCGCGCTGCTGATCGTGCCGCTGTTGCTCAGCGAACCGATATTTCCATATTCGTTATAAATGCCGGTGTATCGGCTGCCGATCGAGCCGCTGTTGGACAGCGTGCCGACGCCGCCATGACTGATCGTGTTTCCGGTGGTGCCCTGAATCTCAACGCCATAACTTGAGGCTGAAATCACCCCGCTGTTGGCGAGAGTGCCGATGCTGCCGTACTCGTCAAAGATGCCGACATTGTTACTCGAACTGACGGTTCCGGTATTGGTCAGGGCGCCGATAAAGCCGCCGACCACCGAGTTGCCGCTGACCTGCTGAGCCCGGTTATAGATGCCGAAGCTATTGCCGGAAATTGAACCGCTGTTGGTCAGCGCGCCGATGGTGCTCCCGTAATTGTAAATTCCGGCCGAGTTGCCGCTGATCGTGCCGCTGTTGGACAGAGACCCGATATTGCCGGCGAATGACCTGTTGGAGCTATTCTGGATGCCCTTTTGGCCGGAGATCGTGCCGCCGACGTCGTTGATCAGAGTGCCGATCGTGCCGCCGGCGTTGTAAACACCTGAGTTGTTGCCGCTGATCGTTCCCGAATTATAAAGCAGTCCGATCTGGCCGCCGGTGATGGTGAGCGGGGAGAGTTCGCCGCCCGACACGTTGGCGGCATTATAAATACCGTCTCCGTTGCTGCTGTTGATCGACCCGGTATTGGTCAATGTGCCGATCGTACCATTGCTATAGATGCCCGTGTATACGGCGCCGATGGTGCCGTTGTTTGTCAAAGCGCTGATGACGCCGCCGACCGCAATCGTTCCGGCGCCGATTTGTGTATTTTCAATTCCGTAACCGCCGCCGAGGATTGTACCGCTACTACTGTTGATCAGCGTGCCGATCGTGCCCTGGTTCCGGATCGCCGTAGCGCCCTCATAATCGATGGTGCTGATCGTGCCGCTGTTGGTCAGCATGCCGATCGTGCCGATATGACTGATGGTGCCGTTACTGGAACGGGCGACCATATTGCTGACGGCCGAATTACGTCCGCTGATCGACCCGCTGTTGGACAGGGTGCCGACGACGCCCTGGTTGACGATGGCCGTACGGGTTGCAATCAAGCCGCCGACATTGCTGAAGGATCCCAGGCTGCCGGTCCCGCTGACGCCCAGCCCATATTCGGCGGCGATCGTGCCGCTGTTGGTCAGCGTCGCCAGCGTTCCGCCGACATAATTGTCAGCGACTATGGCGACGATGCTGTTGCCGACGACAGATCCTGTGATCGCCAAGCCGAGGAGATTGCTGCTGTAGCTGTCACCGCTGGCGGTCAGCGTGCCGGCCGAAACCAAGATGCCGCCTACCTCGCCCGGCGTGTAATTCAGCGTCGAGTTTGTCGGCCCGCCGTAAATCTCTGAATTGGTGATGGTGGCGGCGCCGCTGACCGACAGGCTGCTGCCGTTATACTCATAGAGAGAACTGCTGTTATCGGCGTAGTTGCCGGTAATCGAAACATTGCCGAGCAGCGAAATATAAATCTCGGCCGTCACGGTTCCTGTGCCGACATTGATCGAGTCGTTCAGAACTGCGTAGGAAAGATAGAGGTTGCCATTGGTGTTGGTGATCGTGCCTTGGGTGCCGGCGGCAAAACCGGTCAGCGTGCCCCCGCCATTGATCACCAGAATGCCGGCGGTGTTCGTGATATTGCCGGCAATCACGCCCTCGTTATCGAACGATCCAAGGTTTCCGGTGTTGGAGATCGCGAGGCCTGCGCTCGCGATTGTCCCACCGTATTGGTTAAATAACCCACCAAGCGCTCCTGTGTTGGTAAGGCCGCCGATGAAGCCCTGGTTGCGAACGCCCGTGCGGGTGGTGCTGATCGTGCCGCTGTTGGTCAGCGTGCCGATGGTGGCGCGATTGTCGATCCCGGCTTGGCTGCTGCCGGTGCTGATAATCGTACCGCTGTTGGTCAGCGCGCCGATAAGGCCGCGATTTTCGACCACACCGATGCTGTTGCTGCGGCCGCTGCCGATAATCGTGCCGCTGTTGGTCAGTGCGCCGATCGTGCCCTGATTATTGCCGATTGCAGCCTGGCTGCCCTGAATCACGCCGCCGATGGTGTTGTTAAGCGTGCCCAGATTGCCTGTTGCGCTGAGATAGACGCCGAGGTTCGTAATGCTCGAACCGATTGTGCCGCTGTTATTGATGGCGGCAAGAACAGTGCCGACATAGTCGTTGCCGGCGATCCCTTCCAGATTAGTGCCGACGACCGTACCGCCCGACAGATTGAGGCCCATAAGGGCGTTGCCCGATACCGTGTCCCCGGTATAGGTCGAACCCGGCCCGCCCTGAACCAGCGTGCCTGCGATCTGCCCCTCTAGGTAGTTCACATTGGTGGCGCCGGGTCCGCCTGAAATTGTCGCGCCGCTAATATTCGCAGCGCCGCTGACGATCAAGGTCGCGCCCGCGGCCTCGTTCAAATATCCCGAAGTCTGAGAATAATTGCCGGTGACCGAAACGATGCTGATCAGATTCAGGTTATTGCCGGTCAGCGTGTTGGAACCGACATTCACCGTGTCGTTCAAGGTCTGGCCGGAAATCGTGAGATTGGACAGAGTGTTGGTGATCGTTCCCTGCGCGGCGATCGACCCGATGGTGCCCGTGTAAAAGCCTGTCAGGGTGCCATAGCCGCCGATAGTCAAATCGTTCGTGCTGTTATTGACGATATTACCGGCGATCACGCCGGCATTGTAAATCGAGCCCAGAACGCCGCTGTTGGAAATGGCCGCGACAGAATTGGCGATCGTGCCCCTGGAGTAGTTGGCAATGCCGCTGATGCTGCCGGTGTTCGAAATGCCGCCGATATAGCCTTCGTTATCGATGCCGTAGCCGGCTGAACCGCTGATCGTGCCGCTGTTGACCAGCGTGCCGATGACGCCGTTCTTGAAGGTCCCGCTGTTGGTGTAGCCGGCGTTATAGATCCCGGCATATCCGCCGCCGATCGACCCGCTGTTGCTCAGCGCGCCGATCGAGCCCCTCTCATTGTAAACACCGGTATCGCCGCCGGTGATCGTGCCGCTGTTGGTCAGCGCGCCGATGATGCCGTTGATGATCGTATTGTGGTTTGTGGTGCCGTCGGCATAGTTTTCAATGCCGCTGTACCTGCCGCCGATGCTGCCGCTGTTGGTCAGCGTGCCGATGCTGCCGTATTCGCTATCGATGCCGGTATAGCCGCCGACGATCGCGCCGCTGTTGGTCAGGGTCCCGATGATGCCGCCGATCAGCGTGCGGCTTCCTGTGCGGCCACGGTTATCGACACCCTCGTCGGAGGTGCCGGTAATCGTGCCGCTGTTGGTCAGCGTCCCGATCACGCCCTCTTCGTTATAGATCCCGGAATAGTAAGCGCCGATGGAACCGCTGTTGGTCAGCGCGCCGATGGAGCCGCCGACGATCGAACCGCGAGTCGCGCGGTCGTACTCGTTAATGATCCCGTACCTGCTGCTGACAATCGTGCCGCTGTTATTCAGAGATCCGATATTGCCGCGACTATAGATGGCAGTGTCATAGCTGCTGATCGTACCGCTGTTGCTCAGCGCGCCGATGGAACCGCCGGCCAGCGTATTGTTGGAGGTATAGGCGCGATTATAGATACCGTCTCTGCCGGTGCTGACAATGACGCCGCTGTTGGACAGTGTGCCGATGCTGCCTTCTTCATTATAGATGGCGGTGCGATTGCTGCTGATCGTCCCGCTGTTGTTCAGCGTGCCGATGCTGCCATAGCTATAGATTCCGTATTCGTAACTGGATCCGATGGAGCCGCTGTTGGTCAGCGTCCCGATATTGCCGCCGGTTTCGATGCCGGTATAACGGGAATTGATCGTGCCGCCGAGCGCATTGGTCAGGCTGATGATCGTGCCGTAATTTTCAATTCCTCTTTCGCCGTCGTTGATCGTCCCGCTGTTGGTCAGAGAACTGACCACACCACCCCGGTTGAGACGGATACCGGTATAGCCGCTGTTGATCGTGCCGCTGTTTGAAATCAGCGAGATCGTGCCGACTGCGCCTTCGCTGTCGCTGATGCCGTTGCTGCCCGAGTTGATCGTCCCGGTGTTGACGATTGCGCCGATATGACCGTTGGAGTTGTAGATGCCGCTGTAGTTGCTGGCGATCGAGCCGCTGTTGGTCAGCGTGCCGATCGTGCCGCGGTCATAAATGCCATAGCGCCCGCTGGTGATCGTGCCGCTGTTCGTCAGGGTTGCAATCGTGCCGGAACCGTTATTGCGAAGCGCCGAGCTGCTTCCACCGCCGATGCTCCCGCTGTTGGTCAGCGTGCCGATCGATCCGGCATTGTAAAAGGCGACGGTATTAGTGGTGGTGATCGTGCCGGACCCTGTGATCAGGACCTGGCCGACCGGCGCGGTGTTGATGAACTGACCCTGCGATGCGCTGATCGTCTGCGCCCCCGCCGGATGTGAAGCTGCCAAGGCAACGCTGAGCGCCACCATCGACGAACCAGCCAGATAACCCAAACGCGAGCTTACGGCAGCGGTCTTTTTCGACATTTTTATCCCTTAAGGTCAGGCAGCGATAATCGCGCATAGACTCTGCGCGTGTGTACTGTGTACGGACGCTTACCACGCTCGGATCTAATTAATCAAAAACAATTTATACATTTTAGGTATATTATAATATACGACATCCGGCTGATATCGCTTATCAATCCTAAAGTCGGAACAATTTATCTCACAGTTATAACTGTATTTAGAGGGGGCATTACCACCCTGCGTTGCAGAAACCCGCAGAACACTTAGGCCTTGTGAATTCCGTTACAACTTTTGGGATTTAGAGAGATGCGGCTCACCCCATCGACGGAAGCGAATTCCGATCGGTCGGGGGGGAGCATTTCCCATACGCGTTAAAATAGTGCTTG
>PLTD01000096.1 GCA_003165335.1 Rhodospirillales bacterium
GAGCGAGAAGTCAGCCGAGGTCGTAATAGTCAGCCGGGGCGGCCCATGGCCAAAACCAACGACGAAGGACCGAACGAGAAGGAGTGTTAGACGCCATGTCGATGTGGCGAGCACCGCATCAGAAGCCTGCGCCAGCAGGGCGGCCTGAGGAGCAACACGGTGAAGCCGTGGGGGTCCAGGGTTGCGATGAAGCTCGCCGCCCGCGCCATGAACCGCAGAGCACAGGGTCAGCGCTGCTGATGGCGGCGCTGACGAGAGAGAACCTTCAGCGGGCGCTGAAACGGGTACGAGCCAACAAAGGCGGAGCTGGCGTCGACGGTCTGGACATTGACCAGACCGCGGCACACCTGCGCACGGCGTGGCCCGTGATCCGCGAGCAACTGTTGTCGGGGATGTACCGGCCCAGTCCGGTACGACGGGTGACGATTCCTAAGCCGGGGGGAAATGGCGAGCGTGAGCTCGGTATTCCTACGGTAACGGACCGTCTGATCCAGCAGGCGCTGCTGCAAGTATTGCAGCCGATCCTTGATCCGAGCTTCAGCGAGCACAGCTACGGCTTCCGGCCGGGCCGCAGCGCGCATGACGCCGTTCTTGCGGCGCAGTCATACGTGCAATCGGGCCGACGGGTGGTCGTAGATGTTGATTTGGAACGGTTTTTCGACCGAGTCTCGCACGATATCCTGATCGACCGCCTTCAGAAACGGATCGGAGACCCCGGTGTCATCCGGCTGATCCGAGCCTATCTGAACAGCGGCGTGATGGACGCGGGCGAGGTCCAAAAGCGGACGATGGGAACCCCGCAAGGGTCACCTCTATCGCCGTTGATGGCCAACGTCATGCTCGACGAGGTGGACAAGGCGCTGGAACGTCGCGGTCATTGCTTCGTGAGATACGCCGACGACGCGAACGTCTATGCGCATCAACAAGGAAGGGCATAAGCTCTCCGGAGTGCGAACNNCTCAAACCTCCCGAAAATCCTCCGGTTTCAGCCGGGGGAAGATGTTAATCAGAGTGGCTATGACTTTGCGGAGATATGGCGATGCCGCTTAAAATTATTGGTGCCGGATTCGGACGAACCGGGACTACGTCCTTGTATATGGCACTGAATCAACTGGGTTTTCCTTGTTACCATATGTTCGAATTGGCACAGAACAAGGCAAACAGGTCGCATCTCGATTTTTGGTATAAAGTTGCCAATACGCCAGCCGGAACCCAGCACGACTGGGAGATGGTTTTTGCCAATTATACCGCTGCTGTCGACAATCCAGCCTGTTGCGTGTGGCAAGAACTGCTTGCATCCAATTCTGACGCCAAGGTCATTCTGTCGCTTCATCCAAAGGGACCCGAAGCTTGGTACGAGAGCACAATTGAAACGATCTACTTCACTGAGACCAAGTGGCAATTCCGGGTGCTGAAGATTGTTACGCCCGTCGCACGTAAACTCGGAGATATGTTAAGCAAACTCGTTTGGCAGAGATCCCACCAGGGCACGATGAAGGACCGGACCCAGGCAATCGCGCACTACGAGCAACATATCGAAAAGGTGAAATCGACTGTGGCCAGCGACCGGCTACTGATTTTTTCCGTCGATCAGAGCTGGGGGCCCTTGTGCAGGTTCTTGGATGTGGCGGTACCCGCAGGCGAATTTCCGACTGCAAACGACCGCGCCTTCTTCAAGAAAAATATCACCATGATGTCGCTGGCGGCCTATGGCATTCTCGTGATTGCCGCCCTGGCCATGGGCGGTGCTCTCTACGGAGCCACGCATTTGAAATTGTTCTGAGTAGATCGGCCGAGCATCGTTACGGCGGTCGTCAGAGCGCGATTAAACTTCAACAATTTCGGGATGGGGGCCTCACATGGGAAATTCGCTACCGCACGCGAGCACGGCCGATGCGCAGTTCAGTTTCAGCAAGCTTATTGTGCATGACCTTGAGAAGACCGCCACCTTCTATAAGGCTGTTTTCGGACTCGTCGAATGGCAACGCCTCGAGTCTGCGACTAGTGGACGGCCGATTACCGAGATATCGTTTCTTCCGACTTATCCGGGAGGCGGTTCGCTGACCCTGATCAAATTCCTCGACGAACCTGAACCACGCCACGGCGAGATGATCATCGGTTTCACTACGAACGACATCGAGGCGCTACTTGAGCGCGTGAATGCGGCCGGCGGGAGTGTGACCGAGCCGGTTCGATCCATGCCGGAGCATCATTTGCATGTGGCTTTCGTCGCGGACATGGAAGGACATCTGATCGAGGTCGTCCAGATGGACCAGGCATAATGCTGCGCGCCGAACCACTATGCGTTCGGGCGATCGTGCTCGTTATCGACAGTGAGACGGTTGGGGCGGCATCTTGCGGCAACCCGCGCTCCCATTATGGGCCGATGGCATAGACCGTCGGTTGTTTTGACCAACAGCGTACAGGGAAAGCAGCGAGGGAGTTTTTAGTGACGGAAGAATCGAAGGGCACATCGGCGCGGGGCTTTGCCGGTTTGGTCCCGGGTGCACGACGCATCCGCTATGGTGGCGCCATGATCGACGAGCAGGAAGTCGCGGCCGTTAATCGCGTCATGCGCACCGGCATGATCGTCGGCGACCAGGTCCAGACTTTCGAAAAGCGCGTTGCCGCCCTGCTGGGCCACAAACACGGCGTAATGGTCAATTCCGGCTCATCTGCCCTCATGCTGGCGATGCGTCTCCTCGACCTGCCGCGCGGGTCCGAAGTCATCACGCCGGTGCTCACCTTCTCGACCGACGTGGCGTCGATCGTCCATGTCGGCTGCGTGCCGGCATTCGTCGATGTGGTGCTCGATACCTATCAGATCGATCTCGACAAACTCGAAGCGATGATCACGCCGAAGACCAAAGCGATCTCCGTTCCCAATCTTCTCGGCGGCATTCCCGATTGGGACAGGCTGCGGTCCATTGCCGACAAGCATGGTTTGAAGCTGCTGGAAGATAGTTGCGATACGCTCGGTGCGACGCTCAAGGGTCGGCCACCTGGTACGCGGGCGGATATCTCGGTCACCAGTTTCTCGATCTTCCACATCATCACTTGCCTTGGAAACGGCGGGATGGTCGCCGTGAATGACGAGGCGCTGTGGGATCGCGGTCTGGTGCTCCGCTCCTGGGGACGCTCATCGGAGAAATATCTGCACGGGACGCTACAGAAGGACAGTGACGGCCGGTTCCTCGAGGATGTCGACGGCATTCCCTACGACGGGATGTTTATTTTCGAAGATGTCGCATATGGCTTCATCCCGAATGAGGCGGGCGCTGCTTTCGGCCACGTCCAGCTGGATAAGCTGGAGCAGTTCGCTGCCCTCAGGAACCGGGTTTTCGCCAACCACGACGCATTCTTCGCCAAGCACGCCGACATATTCATCGCGCCCAGGCAGCGGGACGACATCACCACAACCTGGATCAACTATCCGGTGCAGCTTCGCCCTGAACTGGGCTGGAGCCGTAGGGATCTGCAAGTGCATCTGGAGGCGCATGGCGTCGTCACCCGCACGATTTTCTCCGGCAACATCACGCGCCAGCCGATGATGCGCCAGGTCGAATATCGCGCGGCGCCCGAGGGCTATCCGGTCGCGGATCAGATCATGCTGAACGGCGTCTGTCTGCCCTGCCATCCGACGATGACCGACGAGGATTGCGAATATCTCTACGATGTGTTGGAGCAGTTCATAGGAAAAAACAGTCGATAACGTCCCGCCTCTCGACGAGGGGCAAGACGTGCGATCGACAGTGGAGGGTACGGGAATGACGGATCAATCGAACGGCGCGGCACAGACCCGCGCGGACAATGTTCCCCGCCATATCCCGGCGGGGCTCGTCCATCCTTACGACTTCCGCAATGACCCGCAGTTGCGCACCGATCCATGGACTTGGATGTATGAGCTTAACGACAAGCCCGACATCTTCTGGTCGCCCGATCTCGGCGGCTACTGGGTCGTGACCCGCGGTCCCTATATCGAGGAGGTCTTCAGCCGTGGGGATCTGTTTTCCGTCAAATCATTGGCGATCCCAAAACAGCCGCAAGCGCCTGTTCTTATCCCCAACAGCCTGGAGCCGCCTGAGCACGGGAAGTATCGCAGAATTTTGACGCAGAAAATGTTCTCCCCGCGTGCGCTCGCTGCGATGGCAGAGGAATGCCGCGACATGGTTCGCGAACAACTCGCGGTGATCAAAAAGGCGGGGAGCTGCGAGTTTGTTTCCGAGTTTGCGACAGTTATCCCAATCGACATGTTCTTGCGCATGATGGGCGTCAGCCGAACCCGCCGAGCGGAATTTCTGCCGTTCGTGAACAAGGTTTTTCGCGGCAAGTCGGCCGAGGAGACGTATCAGGGATTCGCGCAGGCGGGGGCATTTCTGGGCGTCTGGCTGGACGAGCAACTCGCCGACCCGACGGCGCGGACACGCGGGCATATGCTGGCGGCAATGCTGGAGGCGGAAGTCGACGGCCGGCCCCTCACGCGTGATGAGATGCTTTCGATTTCGATGATGCTGTTCCTGGGCGGGCTCGACACCGTCACTTCGCAGACGACGCATTTCTTTCACTTCCTGGCGACCAACCCGCGCCACCAATCGTCCCTGGTACAGGACCCGCAGTTGATCCCGGCCGCCATCGAGGAAATGCTGCGGCGCTTCGGAATTTCCCATATCGGACGCGCGGTCGCCAAAGACATCATCTTCCACGGCGTGGCGATGAAGGAGGGGGATTCGATTGTGGCCTCCACGTCGATATCGGGTGTCGACCGGAAGGCGTTCCCTGATCCGCTTACCGTGGATTTCGGCCGGTTCTCGGGAAAGCCGCATCACTGGGCGTTCGGCGCGGGGCCGCATTTGTGTCCCGGGGCCCACCTGGCCCGGGTCGAATTGCGGATCATGCTCGAAGAGGTGCTGGCCGCTCTACCCAATTTCCGGATGAAGCCGGAAAGCAAGCTGGAATATCTGCCGGGCGCGACCCTGATGGTAAAAGGATTGCCTCTGATCTGGGATGCGGATGGCGTCGGCTGACCGATGGCCAGTACTTGAAGCAATCGAATTTTGGTCGCTCACTTTTGCCTCGCTCTTCATCCGCCGGTTAATTGCCTGCCATGCCTTGCAAAGCGTGAGGCCAGCGGCTAATCGAATAGCCAGATCGCACCCGGTTTGCTTTACCGGGTATCGCGATTACGCCGGAGGGATGGCCGAGTGGCTGANNGTTCGAATCCCCCTCCCTCCGCCATGCGCAAAAGTAACGCCGAACGCGCGCCAAAGTCTCAAATCATGACGGCAACAGGCGTATCGGTTTCAATGATCGCTGGTATTTAGTCGATCTATGCCATGCCGGATCATTGGTCGTCTGCCGGTTCTTCGAAGATCATCTCCAAGCAATTGCCGTCTAGGCGTGGTCGATAGATCACAGAGGTGCTGAGTCCTATTAACAGGGCGATGCCAGCTTTGCCCTCGTGGCAGTTGTCTGGTGTCGGTCCCGGATCGCCAGTGCGATAGGCAGTTGGGTCGAACGGCTGCGCATCGTCCTCATAAACGAGAGTCAGATTCGGGTCGGCGCCCAGCCTTAAGCGCACAGGACGGTCGCATTCGCCGCCATAGCCGTATTTTACAGTGTTGGAAAACAACTCCTCGATCACGATCTGTACGCGTGACGTCAAATCTTGCGCAATATTGCGCCCGATGCAGAATTCTTCAGCCGCCTTGTTGGCCTCGAACATGCCCTGCGCGGTGGCTGGGAATATTCCCCTATATTCGGCCGCCATCGGCGACCCCCGGTGCGCAGATGTCAGAGATCGATCTTCAACCCGTCATAGGCAGCAACGATTGCCAAAGGGTCGCCTGTCCTGGTGATTTCCTCGAAACGAATCGTCTCACCTAGAATGCTTTGGATGCGGTCGTCGTTGTTGACCGGCTCATGATGGAACAGGACCAGTTTTTTGGCCTTCGCCATCTGGCTGATTTCGACCCCCAGAATATTGCTGGAATGGCCCCAATCTTCTTTCACCGAGATTGATTCCGCGAAGGAATACATTGCGTCGAAAATGATCAGGTCGGCGTCGTGAAAAAATGCCGCCGCCCGTTCCATCGCGCCTCTGTCGCCGGTCTTATATTCGGCGTCGGTCGTATAGACGACCGTCTTTCCGTCCTTTTCGATTCGGTACCCGTAAGAATCGTTTCCGTGGAGTTGTAGCTTGCCGGTCACCTTCGCGCCGGCGATTTCATATTCTGTCTCGGGCTGAAGCGTGATGAACTCGATACTGGAAGCCAGCGAGGTGAATTCCACCGGAAAGCAGGGCTCATGGCTTTGACCGCGAATGGCCTGCTCGAACTTCGCGTGGCAGCTATAGATTTTGATCTTGTTCCCCGGGATGAAGGCCGGGACGAAGAATGGGAACCCCATGATATGGTCCCAATGCACATGCGAAACCAGAATGTGATAGGTCTGCGGTTTGGCCGGGCCGTGCTTGCCTAGCGCCGACAGAGAGAATTCCCTGGCGCCTGAACCCAGATCGCAGATCAAATAGTCAGGTCCGCCAGTATCGACCTGAACACATGATGTGTTTCCGCCGAATGTTCCGGCTTCGGCAAAACTCAACTCCTGCTCGCAAAAGGCTTCGGCCTTTTCAGGCGTGTCGAGATTCTTGCCCGAACCCTTGACCAGGGCATTGACCAGCTTGCTGCGGACGGTGCGCGCATTGAGCGGGCTCGGCAGCGATCCGCGTGTGCCCCAAAATGTAACCTGCATAAGCGGCCTCGCGATGAATACGGGAAGACTAGGAAGCGTCGAACGCTGGGAGCGCGTCTGGGTCGAGAGATTCTACGGCTTTCCTGAGCGTTTCGAAAACAGGGAATACGAGGTTGAAGCGGCTGATCGTAAATATTTCCAAAACCAGCGGTTGGAGAGCGGCGACGGCAAAGGTCTTGTTTTGACCTTTGCTGGCCTTGAACCCGGTCATCAGTGACCGCAAACCGGCGCTGCTGATATATTCCACCCCCGAAAGATCGATAATTAGGCTGGTTTTAGCGGCGGCGAGCGCAGCCAGGATCGAGTCTTTAAAAGATTCAGCCGTTGTCAGGTCGATCCGGCCTGAGGCCTTGATCACCACCGCGTTGCCAAGATTGGTTTCGCTGCAACTCATCGACCGCCTGCTCCCATTCTCGAGGATGGCGATCTGACCGCCGCCTTCCAAGTCCTGCTACCATCTAATCTTTTACATAAACCCATAGCAATTTTATCGGAATAGCGTTCTTCGGTAATAGTATAACAATCCTGGCGGTGGCGTAGGCGTTCCATACGATAACAAGTTGCGGCCCGTTCGCCCTGAGCGGTCGGGAATCGCCGGTTGGCTATGGACCGGCGATAGCGTAGAGATACACTATCTAAGTGTCGGTTGTTGCCGGCGCTTTGGCATATTTGAGCGAATATTTCGGTGTTTTCGGAAAAGAAGCGACGGCACATGACAAGCCGGCCGGTTTCCGATCTTACCACCGGAGCGATCGATGGACCCGTGGAAAGAACTGCTCGACTATTGGCGAGCGAAACATCAGGACGGTCGCCCTCCCAGTCGATGCGATATCGATCCGGTAATCGAAATCCCGCAGCTGGTCGCCAATCTGCTGCTGGCCGATATCGTGCCCGGCGGATATCGCTATCGTCTGGTGGGAAGTGCGGTTGTCGAGCGCCACCGCGAAGAAATGACCGGCAAGATGGCCGGTACAAGCAAGTTTCTGGAGCGGGTCAGCGCCGAACTGATAGCAAATTACGACGCCGTTCGGTCTGAACAAAAGCCCAGGATCATGGTCAGCGGCGCTGCTATTGCCGATCGCGCCGGGGCAGTGACGGTCATCCTGCCACTGGTGAAGAAGGCCGGTGAAACGGAAATGATCTTGGTCGGCGTATTCTACGACCGGCGCTTCGAGCCGGTTGAGCATATCGACTACCTGACGCCAACCAAACCAGTCGAATAACATTTGCTAATTCTGATGCAGCGACGCTCTGCCTGTCGCGCTGTCCAATTCGTTCGGTCAGTGTTTGAGAGTCGACCGCGGAAGAACTGGTGACCGATCGAATGGAACGCACACTCTGGGATACGCTCTATCGATACTGACGGTCCAGGCATGTCGACGACCATCCTCCAACCCGGCGGGATATCGACCCGCTCATCGACATTCCGCAGCTGGTCGCCAATCTGATGATCATGGAGGCAGGCATGGACGGCTACATCTATCGTCTGGTCGGCAGCGAGGTGGTTGCCCATGAAGGGCTGGATATGACCGGGCGGCGTGCCGGCTACAGCGAGGCACGATACGGGCATCTGGTGGCTGAGTGGCTGGGGGCGCTTGATTTCGTCAGAATCAATCAAATCCCCCGTCTGGTTTTTGTTCACTTCCCTCAGGAAGTGAAGGCGAAGAACATCGTACTGCTGCTGCTACTGCATGTGGCGCCTGGCGAGGCGCCGAAGATATTGGTTGGCTCTTTCTACAAAGGCCATTTTGAGCCGGGGACAAAAGTCGAAGGTATTTCGGTGCTTGAGGTGGCGATGAAGCCGGATTGATGCCGATCGCAGGGCATTCGGAAATCTCTGGTAATGCCGACCCGCAGATGCTGGAATGTCAAAAATCGGGTCGGCTGGCGACCGCAAATCGAAGATATCTTTGAAATCCTTCTGCGAGCGCGGCTGACCGCACTTTTGCTAGGGATCGGGGAAAGCGCATGAGATTTTCGCCGGTGAATCGCGCGTTGCTGTGCCTGGTCTTGTTCTTTCCTTTAACCGTACGCGCGGCAGGTGGTCTTCCTGAGGTTACCGGGCCGATTTCTGCCGGCGCGCATGGGCGTCCCTTTACCGCTTCTTTAGTAGATCTGGCCGCGTCGGGCTATGTCGAAGAGGAATATTTCCTGACCGGAACGGCGGTCTCTTACGGATCGGCCCTGCCGTTAGCGTCAGATGGCCTTTGGGATGTCGAGAGGACCGGCAGACAACCTTATAAGACCCGGATTCTCGTCCGGCGTCCTAAAGATCCGGCCAGGTTCAATGGCACTGTCGTCGCCGAATGGCTGAATGTCAGCGGCGGCTTCGATGTCGACGCGGAATGGGGATATACCTATCCCGAATTGATGCGCGAAGGGTTCGTCTGGGTCGGGGTATCTGCGCAACGCGCCGGGGTAATGGGGCCGCCGCTGCGCGCCGGCTTTTCGCAACCTCTGACGCTGTGGGATGACGCGCGGTATGGCTCGCTTTCAGTCCCGAATGACGATTTTTCCTACGACATCTTCACCCAGGCGCTACGTCTACTCGCGCCCGGTCGGCCCGGCAGTTCTCCCGATCCGCTCGGTGGGCTGAATGTCCGTCGCATTCTCGGCGTCGGCGTCTCTCAGTCGGCAAACCGGCTGGTGACTTATACAAACGCGATTCAACCGATCGCCAAACTGTTGAACGGTATATTGATCGGCTCACGGATCGGGGTGCGCGGCGGAGCCGCGCCACTGGCTGCCGATCTGCCGATGCCAGACCCGGCAAAGATTCGCACCGACCTGAAAGTGCCTGTCTTAGTCACTGAAACCGAGAGCGACGCGCCTAGCCATTTCCCCGCCCGCACCCCGGATGGTCGGCTCTACCGGCTGTGGGAACTGGCCGGAACCGCTCATCAGAATCAATGGGCCGATTCATATTTCGGTGCGGAGATTAAGCGCGATCTCGGCGTAAGCGGCATCGGCGGCTGTGACCGACCGGTCAATGATCTCCCCACTCAGCATATAGCCGACGCCGCAATTCATGCGCTCAATCTCTGGGTCAAAGAGGGCAGGGCGCCTGCCTTTGCGACACCGATCTCGTTCTCACCTTGGCCTGCGGTGATAGACCGCGATGCCGCTGGCAATGCCTTGGGAGGGTTGCGCCTGCCGCAATTCGAAGTTCCGGTCGCGCGCTATGGTGGCATAGGAACGCCGGATCAGTGTCGCCTGGAAGGATTTGCGATTCCCTTTGATCCCGCGGAATTGAAAAGTCTCTATCCCAACCACGAGGTTTATGTCGCGAAAATCAGGGCTGCCGTGTCGTCGGCGCTTAAGTCAGGTTTCCTGCTGCCACCTGAGGCTGCGGAGGAAATCCGCAATGCGCAGCGGGCTGCAGTACCTTGAGAAATTTTCCGGCAGGCTCGGCCAAGTAGGGTAGCAAATGAGCGATAAAGAGTCTGAAAATCCCGCCCCGTCCCAGTCGGCGAAGAACGAGCCTTGGCGCCAGCTTTATCGTTACTGGCTGTCAAAACATGTTGATGGCCGTCCGCCCTCCCGGGAGGATATTGATCCGATAACCGAAATACCGCGCTTAGTCGCTAATCTGATGCTTATCGATGCGACTGCCGATGGCTTTATCTACCGCTTCATCGGCAGCGAAATTGTTGCCAGGACCGGACAGGACATGACTGGGGTTCGCGCGGGATTCAGTCGGCAGTTCGTCGCGAGCCAGTCGGATTGGGTCGCGGCCTTGAATGCGGTCAGAACGACGCAGCAGGCGCGGCTGATTGTATCGCGATTCGATAAGCAGGCGACGGCGCGGTTGGCTGTTTTACTTTTGCCGCTTCATACGAAGCCTGGCACGGTGACGAAGATACTCGGTGGCACCTTCTATGGTGGCTATTTCCCGCCGGATATCAAAGTTGAAGGTATTTCGGAGATGGAGGTGCCGGCCTGAGCAGGGGGGGACCTCCGTGCACCATAGGCCCGCATAAAGGTCTGTGCAGCGTGGAACGCCTGGGCTCGGATTTCGGCAGCTGACGGCGGTGGAATGACGTTCAGCACGCGTTTCCAGTGCAATCCGCCATGCACCAGGCTCAGAAACTCTTCCGCCGCCATGGTGAAGTCGTCTACGACGGTCAGACCCGCAGCCTGAGCGCGTTCCAGATACTCCGCGACGCATTCCATGCCTTTGCGTGGACCGCTTTCATAAAACGCCTTTCCTATCGCCGGATGTCGCTGAGCCTCTGAGACGATGAGGCTGTAAAATGCTGTCGCTTCATCTGACAGGATGGCCGTCAAAACTCGTTCGGCCAGTCCGGCCAGAATTTCCACCGGGTTATCGCCGACAAGGTCGGGCGCGAAAGCTTCGGCTACCCGACATTCGCACTGATCCCGAACATGAGCCGCGAATAGCTCTTCCTTGCTCTTAAAATAGTTATAGAGCGTACCCTTGGAGCCGCCTAGACGGGTTGCAATATGTGACATTGACGCTGCGGCGTAGCCTTCTTTTGAGAAGACTTCGCGGGCGACACCCAGGATCGCTTGCCGCCGCGTTCCACGTGTATAATTCAATGGCTTATCGGTCATTCGCTCTGTCCGAACGTGTTCATGCCGTAAGGTTGACGCACTCTTCGGTATCATATTAAATGTACCGTACTGTACGGTCAAGTTTGGCGGCAATTTCTTCATGATTCCTGAATCGACCAGCCCGCGACGCCGCGCGATGCTACCGGTGAAACTGGGGCCAGGCATTGCACTAACGCTTTCAGTGATCGTGGCGGCGGGGTGCGCTGTCGGGCCGGACTTCACATCGCCTTCCGTACCAAAGGCTGCCGGATATTCCGCGGATCCTCTGACATCGCAAACCAGCGCCGCATCGATCGCAGGCGGCGAACCTCAGCATTTTGCTCCAGACAAAGACATTCCCGCCCAATGGTGGTCGCTGTACCAGTCCGAAGGGCTCAACAAACTCATGGCCCGTGCGATTGAGGCCAGTCCCACGCTGGAAGCCGCGAAGGCTGCCCTGAGGCAGGCCGATGAGAATGCGTCTGCTCAACGCGGCGCGTTCTTCCCATCCATCACCGGCAATGTTTCCGCCACCCGCGAGAAAGTATCGACCGCAACTTTCGGCTTTCCCGGCTCGGTCTCGCTGTTCAGCGTCAGCACTGCCTCGCTCAATTTATCCTATCCGCTGGATGTCTTCGGCGGTGTACGCCGGCAAGTGGAAGCGGCCGATGCGGCTGAGGATTATCAACGCTATCAGCTTATCGTCGCCTATCTCACGCTCACCACCAACATTCTCACGACTGCCGTGGCGGAGGCGTCATTGCGAGCGCAAATCGCCGCGACCCAGGAAATCGTCGACATCGAATCTCACGAACTCGAGGTTCTGCGGCAGCAACTGTCGCTGGGCGGCGTCGCCGGCGGGGCGGTTTTGGCGCAGGAGGCGACCTTGGCCCAGGTCCGGGCAACCTTGCCGCCATTGCAGAAGCAACTGGCCCAAACGCGCAACCGGCTTGCGATACTGGCGGGACGCTTTCCCTCCGAAGATATCGGCGCGACCTTCGATTTGGCGCAGTTGAAATTGCCGGAGGAACTTCCGGTAAGTCTGCCCTCGAAACTGGTTGCACAGCGGCCCGATATAATGGCGGCCGAGGCGCAATTGCATCAGGCCAGCGCCGAGATCGGCGTCGCGACGGCAAACGAGTTGCCGCAAATCAGCCTGACAGGCAGCTTCGGCAATACCGGCTCGCCGGCTGGCGCTCTCTTGAGCCCCGGTATTGGTGTTTGGAGCGTCGGGGGCAGTTTAGCGCAAAAAATATTCGACGGCGGAACTTTGATCCATGAACGCCGGGCGGCCGTTGCCGCATATGATCAGGCCGCAGCGCAATACCGCTCGACCGTCCTGTCGGTATTCCAGGATGTGGCGGATGCGCTGCGCGCTCTTCAGTCGGATGCGGATGCCTTGACCGCCAGTGTCGCCGCTGAGAAAGCCGCGGACAAAAGCCTGGACTTGAGCCGCCAGCAATATCAACTGGGCGCAATCAACTACACCACTTTGCTAAGCGCGGAGCAGACGGCACAGCAGGCGCGCATCACCCGCGTTCAGGCTCAGGCAGCGCGCTTTTCCGATACTGCAGCGTTGTTCTACGCGCTGGGCGGTGGCTGGTGGAATGCGCAGGCCGGCACGTTCGACGCCGCCAAGCCCGCCCCGATAGCCATAGCCACCAGTCCTTGAAGGAAAGAGCCATGTTGGCAAGACGTATGATCATCATGCTGGTCGCAGCCGTGTTGGTTTTCGGCGGCGTGTTCGGCTTCATCGGGTTCGGTCACTATATGCGCGACAAGTTCATGCACTCGATGGGCATCCCGCCGCAAACGGTGTCGACAATTGTTGCCGGCAGCCAGGATTGGCAGCCGAACCTTGAAGGTATTGGCAGTCTGAGGGCCGTTAATGGCGCGGATTTGAGCGCGCAGGTCGTCGGCACGGTTTCGGCCATACATTTTGAGTCCGGGGCCGATGTAAAGGCCGGGACGCTATTAGTCGAACTTGCCTCCGGCGACGACGTCGGGAAACTTCAGGCTCTGAAGGCCACGGCTGCCCTTGCTCAGATCACTCTGGAACGCGATCAGAAGCAGTTGAAGGTGCAGGGTGTATCGCAGCAGACGGTCGACGCCGATCAACAAAATCTTAAGAACGCCGAGGCCCAGGTCGTAGAGCAGCTAGCGACCGTTGATTATAAGAATATTAAAGCGCCTTTCGACGGAAGGTTGGGCATTCGCCAGGTCGACGTCGGCCAGTATGTCGCTCCGGGCACCCCAATGGTCACGCTTCAAGCGCTTGATCCGATCTTTGTCGATTTCTATCTGCCTCAGCAGGCGATTGCGCAGCTCAATGTCGGGCAAAAGGTCAATGCCAAGATTGACGCCTATCCGGGTCGCGCTTTCCCCGGCGAAATCTCGGCGATCAACCCGAAAGTCGATACTGCAACGCGCAATGTTCAGATTCGCGCGACGTTGAAAAATGCTGATCACGCACTCGTTCCGGGGATGTATGCGACTGTCAATATCGATACTGGCGCGCTCGAACGCCGTGTCACATTGCCGGCGACGGCGATCGCCTACAATTCTTACGGTAGCACCGTTTTTCTGGTCGATGACAAGGGCAAGACCGACGACGGCAAGCCCAATTTGGTGTCGCGTCAGGTCTTTGTAACGACCGGCGCCACCCGCGGGGATCAGGTGTCGATCATAAGCGGTGTTAAGGATGGCGACACGGTCGTCATCGCCGGTCAGGTGAAGCTCAGAAACGGCATCTCCGTTCTCGTTGATAATCACATTGTCCCAAAATTCGACGCCAATCCCGTCCCGGTCGACAAGTAACGGACCCGGCATCATGCATTTCACCGATCTCTTCATCAGGCGGCCGGTCCTGGCCACCGTCATCAGCTTGATGATGCTCGTCATCGGCCTGCGCGCCGGCGAATCGCTCTCCGTCCGGCAATATCCCAAGACCGAAAACGCGGTCGTCACCGTCTCGACGACCTATTACGGCGCCGATCCCGATGTTGTGGCCGGCTTCATCACCACGCCGCTGGAAAACGTCATCGCCCAGGCCAGCGGCATCGACTACATGACCTCAAGCAGCCAAAGCGGGACCAGCAAGATCACCGTCAACCTGGTGCTGAACTACGATTCCGATAAGGCACTGACCGAGATCAATACCAAGGTCAACTCGGTGCTGAACCAACTGCCGGCGGGAACGCAGCAGCCGGTTCTCGCCATTCGGATCGGCGATTCCGTCGATTCGATGTATTTCGGATTCCTGAGCGAGGTGATGTCGCCGAACCAGATTACCGACTATCTGGTGCGCGTCGTGCAGCCCAAGCTGCAAGCTGTCCCAGGCGTTCAGATCGCTGAAATCGTCGGTGCCAAGAACTACGCTCTGCGGGCTTGGCTCGATCCGCAGAAGCTGGCTGCCCTCGGTTTGACGGCGACGCAGGTCGGCCAAGCACTTCAGGGCAACGACTATATCGCCGGGTTGGGCAACACCAAGGGCCAGATGATCCAGGTCAACCTGACCGCATCAACCAACCTGCACACGCTGACC
The DNA here is from genome assembly GCA_003165335.1 of Rhodospirillales bacterium. Classification (GTDB taxonomy): domain Bacteria; phylum Pseudomonadota; class Alphaproteobacteria; order BOG-932; family Roseiterribacteraceae; genus BOG-932. The sequence continues at coordinate 14,849 of PLTD01000096.1, forward strand.
GAGTTCCAGAATCTGGTGCTGAAACAGGTGAACGGCGCGGTGGTACGGCTCAAGGATGTGGCGAACGTCACGCTGGGCGACGACGACTATGAAAGCCAGGCCAATCTCTATGGCCGCAAGTCGGTCTTCATCGGCATTCAGGTGACCCCGACCGCCAATCTGCTCGAAGTGCTGAAGGGCTGCCGCGACGCCTATGAATCGATCAAGCCCGAATTCCCCACGGGCCTGGAAAGCACCGTCGGTTACGACAGTTCAGACTTCGTCAATGCCGCGATTTCAGAGGTGGAGCGGACGTTAATCGAGGCAGCGCTGATCGTGACCGTGGTGGTCTTCGCCTTCCTGGGATCGCTCCGGTCGGTGCTGATTCCCGCCATCACGATCCCGCTGTCGCTGGTCGGCACGCTGGTGATGATGCTGATCTTCGGCTTCTCGATCAATCTTCTGACCCTGCTGGCGCTGGTTCTGGCGATCGGGCTGGTGGTCGACGACGCGATCATCGTGGTCGAGAACGTCAACCGCCATATCGACGAGGGGCTAATGCCGATTCCATCGGCCATTCTGGCGGCCCGCGAGCTGGGCGGGCCGATCATCGCCATGACGGTGGTGCTGGCCGCGGTCTACGTGCCGATCGGCTTCCAGGGCGGTTTGACCGGCGCGCTCTTCACCGAATTCGCCTTCACTTTGGTCGGTGCCGTCACCGCCTCGGCGATCATCGCGTTGACGCTCTCGCCTATGATGTGTTCGCGGCTGCTGACGGCGCATGTCGTCGGCGCCAGGGGCTGGCAGGACCGGCTGATCGACGCGATCGACCATAATTTCGAACGGGTGCGAAACTTTTACGAGCGCCTGTTGCGCAGCGCGCTCCAGACTTTGCCGGTGATCGTGGTGTTCGCGGCCATCGTTCTGGGCAGCCTGTTTTTCCTCTTCACCAGCGCCAAGACCGAGCTTGCGCCGAACGAGGACCAGGGCTTCATCGGCAGTCTGGCGACCACGGCGCCGGACGCGACGCTGGAGCAGAAACAGATTTATGCGCGACAGATCTACGACAAGTTGGCGGTCTATCCGGAAGAATATATAGCCTTCCAGATCGTCACCCCCGGGCCCTTCATTACCGGCATGGTGATGAAACCCTGGAACCAGCGCAAACGCACGACCGGCACGATGCTGCCGCTGGTGCAGCAAGATATGAGCCAAATCGCGGGCGCGCGGATTGTGTCGTTCCTGCAGCCGCCACTGCCGGGCAGCACGGGCGCATTGCCGGTGCAGTTCGTGATTGGCACGGCGCAGCCCTTCGACAAGCTGAACGACGTCTCTCAGAAATTCATCCAGGAAGCTCAGAAGAGCGGGATGTTCATCTTCCTGGACAACGACCTGAAGTTGGACCAGCCGCAATCGACCGTCGTGATCGACCGAGACAAGACTGCGGCTCTGGGCCTGCAGATGAGTGATGTCGGGTCGGCTATGGGCGCTCTGCTGGGCGGCGGCTACCTGAACTATTTCAGCCTGGACGGCCGGTCCTACAAGGTCATCCCGCAGGTTCAGCAGCGCTCTCGCCTGAACACCGACCAGCTGCTGAATTATTACATCCCGACCGCCAGCGGCACGCCGGTACCGCTTTCGACGATCGCCACGATAACGACCAAGACGATTCCTGAATCGCTCAACCATTTTCAGCAATTGAACGAGGCTTCGATCAGCGGCGTCCCGATGCCTGGCGTGTCGATGGGCGAAGCGGTGAAATATCTCCAGGACCTGGCGAAGCGGACCCTGCCTCAGGGCTATTCGGTCGATTACGGCAGCCAGTCGCGCCAGTATATCCAGGAATCCAGCTCGTTCCTGGCGACCTTCGGCTTTGCGCTGATCGTCATTTTCCTGTCCCTGGCGGCCTTGTTCGAAAGCTTCCGGGACCCGCTGATTATTCTCGTGTCGGTTCCGATGTCGCTCGCCGGGGCGCTGGTTTTCATCGCTCTTGGTATCGGGGGGGCGACCTTGAACATCTATACTGAGGTCGGGCTGGTGACGCTGATGGGGCTGATCAGCAAGCACGGTATACTGATCGTCGAATTCGCCAATGGTCTGCAGCTTCAGGGCAAGAGCAAACGCGAGGCGGTGGAACTGGCGGCGGGCATTCGCCTGCGTCCGATCCTGATGACGACGGCGGCGATGGTATTCGGCGTTGTTCCGCTCATTGTGTCAACGGGGGCGGGCGCTGTATCGCGTTTCAATTTGGGGCTGGTCATCGCCGCCGGCATGTCGATCGGCACGCTGTTCACGCTCTTCGTGGTCCCAGCGGCCTATGTCCTGCTGGCCACCGACCACTCGCGCCTTCGTGCCGAGGCGGAGGAACGCGAGAGTTTCGAAGGTTTGACCGATAAGGCCTGATATTCCTTAGGGAACCTTGACCAAAGTAAAACTTTCGCCGGCTGACACCGTCATCGTCACTTGATCGGCGGTGGTGAATTCGATGCCGATGATCGAAGGATTGTCGCCCCCTGTCCCATCCAGCCCATCCGGAACCGGGCGGGGGTTGGTGCCGATAACCCAGATCGCATTGTTGCCCGCTGTCCGATAGTCGGCGTCCATCGTCATATCGAAACTGGCGCCGCCGTCGTTGTTCAGCCCATGCATGGCCATGGTTGCGGACTGAAATACGTAAATCATTTTGATCGGCTCCATCTCTTTGACCTGCCAAGAGCCGACCAGCCGGGTGATATTTGCGTGGGGTAGGGATAGTAGCTTTTCCCGCGCTTCGACGGGATCGGCCGACGCGGGTATCGACCCGAGGAACAGAGCTGCGGCGAGGAGGTAGCGAGGTTTCATCTCATGCTTCCCTTTGGGTTTGCCGGCCGACGATCCTAAAGGGAAGCGGTCCCCGTTGGCGTGTCGCATCTGCAAATTAGCTCTGTGCCAGAGCTGACGATAACCGTTAGGGCGGGATCGGGAAATAGATATCAGTCTGGTCTTAATATCTCCGGTCGGCGGCGATAGTTGTCATAACGGCGTCACCTAGCGCATGAGCGAAATGCTCAGGTGACCTTATTTCGGCATACCGAACCGCACCTGTGCGACAGGTTTCATAGAGGCCCGGCGTACGGATCAACCGCTCGACTGCGGCAGCAAAATCACCGGCTGTCGCTGTTCGGGCCAAGAGTCCGGTTTCACCATCCGTCACCTGTTCTACCAGTCCACCGACGGGGGTGGCGACGACCGGAATGCCCGCACCATAGGCTGCCGCGATGACTCCCGACTGGCTGGCCTCGAGATAGGGCAGGGCGATAGCGTCTGCATCGGCGAGGATCTCGCCTATTGCGTCCGGTGCGACCCAACCGGTTTTTATTGAAAGGCCTGGTTGGCTCTTCAATTCCGCCGGGGCGACTATCTCGCCGCGCCCGATTACACTGAGCTTGATATCGTCGCCTGCTGCGCGCAGGCGGGCAAAAGCCTCCAGCAGCATCGGTACGCCCTTGTAGGGCAGTATCCGTCCGAAAAAGAGAAGGCGGAAGGGCGAGGCTGGATGTTGCCGCATGTCCCCGGCCCCCCCGAAGCGGAAAATAGGATGAAACAGGCGTTCCAATCTGCCTTCGCTGACGTCGCCGATTGCGATCAGCCTGTCGGCAACATGCTCTGAAAAGGTAACGATCCGATCGCTGCCTTTGATTTCGCGGCGCACCAGCCAGTCGAATAGGGGCCGCACTTCGCCTGGGTGGGGCTCGGCGTCGTGCACGATCAAAACAGTTCGTATGCCCGCGCGTCTTGCTGCCCGTTGCAGCGCCAAGCCCCAGATATGCGGCATTATCGTCACCGTCGCCTGGATTTCGGCGGCGGCCATGCGGCGCACCAGCCGGCGCACGGTGAAGGGCAGTACAAGGCTGCGCCATATAAATGACAATGGGCCGGAAAACGTGTCGATCGGCATTGTTCGAGATGTAGTCGATGCGGGGGGAAGTTCGCTCTGAAGTGACGGCGACAGATACAGCAAAAAGCGCTTGTCGCTTTCCATTGCTTCGGCGATTTGGCGCATCAGCGCGGCGCCGGCGCCAAGCCGACCCCAATACACGAGCGCTACCGCAGTCTTGTGAATACCTGCTTCCGTGATTGCGGTCTGCGCCGTAGTTTTCATTTTAAGAGATATGTCCATGACTCGATCGAGGCTTGGAGAAAAGCAATACAGGGCGTGCTGCAGGCAATGCCAGCGCCTTGTCGCAATGCGAACCCTTGCTTAACATAGTTGCCTACCGGGCCACCGAAGTCCCGACCGCTGGAGAGGAAACCATGACCGCGCCAATTTATAAAATTCCCGTAAGCCGTATTGACGGTACCCCAAGTTCGCTTGCGGACTTTCAGGGTTCGGTATTGCTAATCGTCAACGTTGCCTCGGCCTGCGGTCTGACGCCGCAATATGCTGGTCTGGAGCAGGTCTATGAGAAGTACCGTGGCCGCGGTTTCAATGTTCTAGGCTTTCCGGCCAATGATTTCGGGGCTCAAGAACCCGGGACAAACGCGGAAATCCAAGAGTTCTGTACCACAAAGTTCGACGTGCATTTTCCGATGTTCCAGAAGATCGCGGTCAAGGGGGAAGCTCAGCATCCGCTTTATCGCTATCTCGTCGATGCGAAGCCGCAGGCAGATGGCGATAAGGACAGCGGTCTGCGACGCACCTTGGCAAAACATGGACTTGGCCCGACCAACGACACCGATGTGTTGTGGAATTTCGAGAAGTTCCTGGTTAATCGCCAGGGTCAGGTAATCGGTCGTTTTGCTCCCGATATCACGCCGGAAGATCCGCGGATCGTTCAAGCTATCGAAAGCGAACTCGCCAAAGCCTGATCGGGACTGTGCAACGTTGCGGAACGGGCGTTCAGTCGTCTAGCTCGTTCCGCAATAGGCGTCGAATTCGGCGATAGTCATGGTCAGAACTCGTTCCAGATTGCCATGGCCGTGACGTGATTTTCTGAACTCTCCGGTGCGGTCCGCAGTGATTCCAATGCTGCTTGGAGTTTGCTCGCGCCGAAGTGCCCGCCATTCCCTTCAACGCATGGATAGCTCGCCGCGCCATCGGCTCGTCGCCATTCTTAAAGGCGGCATCAAGCGTATCCAACAATAGCCTCGCTTCGCTCTCGAAGCTGAGAAGAAGCGGGGCCAGCTTGTCCGAGCCAATAATCTCACGAATGCTGGACAGATGGTCATGGTTTAGGAACGACGCCTCTTCCGGCTCATTGGGGGGCCGTGGTGCTGGCACAACTTCGTGCTTCCCCGCTGGGACACGACTCAACATTTCCTGAAGTTGCCGCGGCGACTACAGATTCATCAGGTTCCTCGCGAGCAACCCCGGCGTTGAGGCCGGGGAGGTAAGCGAGA
>PLTD01000146.1 GCA_003165335.1 Rhodospirillales bacterium
TTCGATTCCGGCCAGGGGCACCATCAGCGTTTTGCGGAATCCGGGGACATCCATCGCGAGCCGCCTCCGATACGCCGCGGCACGCCAACCAATGCAGTGAGGCGGAATAAGACAATCGCTATGGCTGCCGCTGCGGCATCATACTTCCCGGGCCGATGGCCTGCGAATTGAGTTGGAAGGCTCGGCACGGCGTATAGGGGTGCGAGTTGGGGCCGCATGCTGGCGAAGACGCGGGGGCCACCGGCGCCACCTTGAGGTTCAGGGTCACCTTCATATCCGGGCCGCAGCCCCTGCCAAACAGATTCTGGGCGCACACATGATAGGTGGCCTCATTGGGTGGATTCGGCACTTCCTGAAAGTAGCTGTCCTGCAGGAACGGCACCGCCCAGCGCGGAGCCCGGGCATCCCAGGAGTTGTCCACGCCATCATCCGCGAGGTCATACGCCGGCATATTCGGACGGGATGCAGCGGGATCCAGTCTAAACAGCATCATCTGATCCAACTGATCGAACGTAACGCTTCCCGTCGAAGTCGTCGTGTAGCACTTGGCAGTCACGATCGCGTAGCTGATCGAACCCAGGACGCAGTCGGTTGGAGCCAATGGGGCAGTCCCGTTTCGTTGAAAATCGATGACAAGGTTCTGATTGGCGTCGATATTAACGGCGAGAAAAAAGAAGCTGTTCGCGTTCGGGTCCTTTGACTTCACGATGAGATTCGAAAGATTGACGGCGTCCGTGTACAGCGCCGGGTTCTGGGTATCGACCGCGTTGTTCAATTGCGTGGTCAGGTTTCCGTTTGGCCCCTGCTGACTGGCAATCTCCTTGCTCAGGTTCGTCAAGGCCGAGCCGCCGAACAAGTTTGTAATGATGTTGTTCGTCGTGACGTTGACGTTCGACATGGTCACGGAAGCTGCCAATGCCGACATCGGCGTGGTGGAATTGGGCATCGATCCATCGATTGCCCCCATGAACCCAATTCCGGAGTCGATTTCGACCGTCGCCGTGACATTGATCTTGGGATCGGTCGCCGTCGTGGCGGTGAAGCTGAATTTCACATCATTGAGGATGATTTTCAGACCAAGCTCGTTTGTCCCCAGCATCATTCCACGAAGTTCAAAGGAACTTGGAATGGAGCAGGAGTCAAACGAAGAAACCTGGCTCTTCCCGACGCTCAGGACCGCGCTTTTCACGCCCTCACAGAATATCGATTGCGAAATCGCCATGGATAGAATTTGGGATAGTGACTGCGGTGGCTGTATTGGAAGCGGCGATGAATTGAATTGCGCGCTGACGGGGCCTTGCCAGTTCATAATATAACCGCCCGCATCGAGCGGATTCGCTGCTGCGGTAACCGCTCTGCACAGCATGACAATCGCGGCACTCAAAACGACGGTAAGCCGACCTGCCATGTCCTCGCCTCCTTCGAAACGGAACCAGTCGCCAAAATCAAACCTCGCACCGGATATGGCATTCTAGTCCAGGTAGAGCGCCATTCATAGAACAATCGAATGAAGAGGCCGCCAGGCTTTCATAAATCTGCCACGCCCGCATCGCCCTGATGATCGTCGAGAACATTGCCGTTTCGGCTTGTCACCGGCGCCCAGCGGGAAGCTCGAAAGCTGACGACCGCAGCGCCGTGCCAAGACACCATCGGTGCGGTAACGGATTGCTGCCATGGCATCCCGAAAGAGACAGAAAACCGTATTCCATTGAATACCCGTTTAGGTTACATTACTCAAACACTACCACGCCAATAGTGGAGAACAGTGATGGACAAGAAGGACCCATCTGATTCCGAAATCGTTGCGATCAAGAAGAAATTGAAGTCCGGCAAACTCGAGCCAAGCGACCTGAAAACCCTGGAATCGCTTGTCGAACGCACCGAGCTGGCGACCAAGAAGTTGCGGGCCGCCATCGTCGAGTAACGAGGGCGCTTCAGACTCTCAAATAAGAGGGGGCCGGATATGAATTTTCTTGGACCCGGGAAATCCAATCCGGCCCCTTACCTGCCCTTGAATCGTTCGGTGGCGTTCCTGGCGAAATCGACCGGCAACGCTGAGCTGGACGTCCTGCTGCTGGACCGATTCGAATTCACGCTGAAGGAGGCAAACGAGAAACGCGAGATATTCTCGCGGATAGCGGAAAGCCTCGACATCTCATTTGTCGGCGACGTCGTTTCTCCCGAAGAATTCGAAGTGCTCCTTTCCGACCAATTCTCGGCGGCCTGCGAATATGTCTATGGCCACCCGCTGTGGGAAAGGATTCGATCCGGATCCAAGGATGCGCTCTACGCCTATTTGCTGGAAACGCGCCACTATCTGGCTGCCGCGGCTTCCCGCATGTCGCCCAGCATCGGCGCCGGAATAGGCCTTGACCCGCTGACCCTGCTGCTCTCCCGACATCTCCTGGAGGAGTGGGATCACGCCAAATATTTCTCGGACGCGCTGGCGGTCATCGGCTGCGATCCGATTCTGACGAGCACGGCTCGACCCGTTCCTTCGACCCTGGAATGGATACATGCGACAAGAGCCATCGCCAGACGCAGCGGGCTGAGCGCGGCCGTCTGCTCGGGATTCATGGAATACTCCTCGACCGAGACCCATGCGGTACGATCCTGGCACTCGATGCTGGTCGAGAAGGGATTTTTGCCGGCAGAAGCAAACCGTGCGATATTGGGCCACCTCGAGACCGACCTCGATTTCGACCACGCCGACAATTGGAAGCGCGCCATACGATTGCATGGCGCGGTCAGCCCCGGCACCGCCGCCGGGATCCTGAACGACGTCGCGGCCATTGCGGAAATGATTTACCGCTGGCTCTCCGCCCTGAACAGCGGCTGTTCGGCTTCGATCGTTTACGGCATGCAGGCGCTGACAGAGGCCGGCGTTCTGACAGAGCCGCCGCCGGACCACTGTCATCTCGACGTCCTGGCGTTCAGCGGGATGCCGGTCTGGCCATCGGCCCTCATGAGCCAGATGAATTCAGCTGAAGGGAGCGAGCCGTATGAGCCGGCGACCGTCGTCGCCGCCCTGGCCTATGCATTCGGGCATCGACAGTCAGAACTGGAAATATCGGATCATCCCCTCGCGAACATCACGGCACGAACGACACGCCAGCTCGGTTCGTCGTTGCAGGCGCGTGACTTGTCCAGCGCAAACGCCCTGGCGGCGATCGCGAGCTCCTGGCTTCGTTCCATTGACGGCCATACGCTTTGGGATCGGATGATGGAGCCGTCCTCCGACGGGATCGTCATCGGATATATTCTCGAAAACTATCACTACCTGGCCTCGGCAACGCGCCACATCAGCGCCGCGATATCGAGCTGCACCCACACCGCCATCCGCTTGCAGCTGATCGAGCATTTGCAGGACGAACTCGAGCACTGCGACATTCTCCGCGAGAAGCTCGTGAGTATTGGCGGCGTGAATTCCCCGGAGTTCATGCGTCCGCTGCCGACAACGATTGCCTTCGTGGGTTATCTGGAGACGCTCGCAACCCTGGACTGGAAGGCATACATCCTGGTCTCCGCCTTCCTGCAAGTGAGCCTGGCCGAATGTCGGCATGACCGGCGCAATTCACTTTTTTACCAGTCGGTCATCGACAACAACCCGGCCTCGGGCGCGCTTCTCAATACCATTTGGAATCACGACGAAATCGATGCGGAGCTGGATCACGACGCCAGACCGCTTCGGCGACTCGAAGCGCTGGTGAGAAGCGAGCCGTTGCCGAACAGCTCCTTGCAGCACGCCGCCATCGCCCCCGCCCTGGCCTGGAGCTTTTTCGACGGAATCGTCCGGCATTATGCCGGCGGGCGGAGCGCGGTAGCGCAACGGGCCGGCTGGCGAAGCTGATGGATCTCGGCCAGGTCGTGAGAAACGGCTCGCCCCGGACGGCGATCATCGAAATACATTGGACTCTGCGCGACCTGATGCGCCCTTGCGTATTCCCTCGGCGTTTCACTTCCTCAGTATTTCGCCGCGACCGGACCAGTGTTGAAGCGATAGTTCAAGCCGATGCGGGCGATAGCGCCTCGGTTTTCGAAATGAGACGTGAAAACGGTATTCGGCGTCGCACAGGCCGCGCCCGAGACGACCGTGCAATTTGCGGCGAGCGGGTGATTGCCGAGATCATAATAAAGGGCCTCGCCTTTGACCGACCATTGGCCAAATCCCACCTCGGCCCCGCCGCCGGCCGTCCAGCCGAACAGCGTTGTCGAATCCGATGCAAAAATGCTGACCGGGCCGCCTGCCGCCGCGTCGCTCTGGAAGTATGAGTGGCGCACACCCGTATAGGCCAAGCCTGCGGTCCCATAGAGCAACACACCGTTCCCCACCGCCATGCCGAGGCGACCGCGCGTCGTTCCAATCCAATCCAGCTTCTGCGTCACGGCCGACGTCAGCGGAAAGAAGCCCGGCGCGGCCGTGTTGCTGGTCCCTCCTCCGGCGAGGCTGGATCCCACGAAGTCGGTCTCAATGCCGGCCACCCAGTTCGTGACCTGCCAGTTGCAACCGAGCTGTCCGCCGCCAAGCACGCCGTTTCGATCGTAGCTGAAGCCCGAAGCTATGCGGCGCGTCGTAAAGGCCGCGGTGGCGATGCCCGTTGGATCAACGAGCGTGACAGGCGTATTGTCGTGCTCCCGGATGCCGCCGATATTCGCGCCAACGTAGCAGCCGGTCCAACTGTAGACCGGCACCGGCGCCGTCGGTGGCGCCTTGACCGGCATGTCGGCGGCCAGAACCGGCGTCGTTATGAGAACGCCGACGGCGGCAAAACCAAGCAAGCTTTTCTTCATGTTCACCCCCCAGTGCTGATAGCAAGACTCAGCCTGTGGAGGTCGCGCCGGATGTAATATTGGGTGACGGCCTGCGCAGCCAGCGCTTCTCCCGAACTTCCGGGGTTCTTCGGATTGCTCGTGAAGAACAGGGATGTCGTTTTCGGAGTCAGCATCGAAGCCAGGACTGCCGGCGAAAGCTTGGTCATGGATTTCCCGACCGCCATTCCGATAACGACCTTATGCGTGTCCACTCGCTGGACCGTGCCGGCGAGCGATGCGGACGTCAGCTGCACGCCTATTTTCGGCGTCAACGATATACTCGGCGTGAGACCCGCGTTGACGGTGGTGATGAAGGTAAGGGTGTCCACCATCGTCGGCGCACCCGAGGGATTGATAGTAACCGTCGTCGCAGAGTCCTCCTCGGCGACGAGGTCCCCGGACACGGCCAAGCGGACGAAGGTCTGGACCATCTCGTCGAGGCCGATCCGTCCGGCAATGGGATATTCATAGTTCGGACCGGACGGTGCAGATTTACCGAAAGAACAGTGGTTAGCGTCGTTCTTGTCGCCCTTTTTTGGCTGCCCCAACTTCAAGAGCGTAAGAAAGTTGTCGCTGACGGTGAAGGCTCGCACGTTTTCCCGCTCGGTTTTATTGCCAAGCGACGGCGCGAAGGTTGCCATTCCGTTCTTGAGCGGCTCCAGAATACTCGCATTGAACTGCAGGTTATCGGTTTCATCGCCCTGAAGCGAGAAGTCGTAAACGATGCCTATGTTCTCCAGATCGAGAAGTTTGCTTTGCTCCCAAGGACTCAGCGACACCTGGTGCAGTGGAGTTTCATCCGTGATTTCCTGGATGTCCTGGTGCTGCCCATGTTTGTGCAGAATTTCCAATACGGCGGTCCTAATCGCGTCTCGCGCTTCACACCTGATCTTTCGGACAATGGTGGGCGTCCCGTATCCGGTGACGTCCTTCGGTATCGGGTGAATCGAACACCCACCAAGGAAGCAGGAAACAAGGCCGCACGAAAACACCGGCGCAAGAAATTTGCGCAAAAAATAACGCAACATGACTGCCTCCAGTCAAAAAAGACATTGATGCACGCCAAGCGCGAGGAGTCTGTGATATTCGCGCAACACCGACGCGTAATTTAATTATCGACTACCTTTGGGAGAGGCGCGCTAAGACACGCGATGCACCAGTCTGCGCCCATTGCATCGCTGAATAACGTCCGCCTTTCCCCAAATAGCAGACCGCATCCGCGAGATCTCCCAACCCATTGTTCGGGTGAAAGGTCGATCATATTGAACCATGAATCGTGGTGGCTCTACCCACGAGAACAACCGACATATCTGAGAAGCCGGCGAGAATTTCCGATTGAAATGAGAGCCGAACCAGCCCGAACTGGGAACCAAAAATCGTGCGTGTAACGCTGTGAGTACAGGCTCGTAGCGCTTCGAGTAGAGCCTTATTTTACGGCATTATTCGCACTTGTTCGATTCCGCCCAGGGCACCAGTCCGGTTTCGCCA
>PLTD01000022.1 GCA_003165335.1 Rhodospirillales bacterium
ATGCACCAAAACCCGACCCCACCCCGTCCATCCTGATCCCCCATAATCCGACTCGGAGGATCACTATCGATTCAGCACTTCAGTACTTTGTCACCAACTTCTTCGCCCGATTGCCCGGCCTCGATCTCACGAAACACTTGCCAGTCCCACTGGTTTAGGAAAGGTTGAACAGCCCCTACAGATTGAGCCGCCATTGCCCAAAGCCCGCGTCCAGCCGATCCATCTCACCAGCTCGGGGCGCGCCTATTTCAAGATCGTGGGCGTCGCGATCTTTCTCGGCGTCGCATTGGGCGCGCTGATCACCTTCGTCAGCCGGGAAGCCGTCAACGATCTGCGCCATCATCTGACGCTGTGGCTGGTCATCGCCATCGTCGCGATTATCAATATTACCTCCTTCATGTTGTTCGCGTTTTTCTGGATGATCTACCGCTGGATCAAACGCGACCTGGACCCGGCCGAAGACGAAGATTAGTCGCGGTCATAATGGCGAATTGACAGGCCCCTGGTCCCGTTCCACCTTGGCGGAAATCAGAACACCAGCAGGGGATAAACATGCTTCCGAAATCGCTGATTTCAGCCGATTCCCATGTCGTGGAGCGCCAAAACGCGTTCGAGGACATCGACCCCAAATTCCGCAGCCGCATCCCTTATGAGCTGGAAACGCCGGAACTCGGCGCGGCGCTGATGATCGAGGGCTTGTTTCCAATGGGCTATGGCCGATCCGTCGGCGCCGGCCGGCCACTGAAGGAGCTGGGGACGAAGATCGAATGGAAGGACGTGAACCCCGCCGCCTTCGATTCCGCCACCAGGCTCGACGTGCAGGACCAGGACGGCGTCCACGCCGAGGTCATCTTCCCGACCGTCGGCATGTTCCTTCAGGGCCATCCCGATATCGATTACGCCAAGGCCTGCCTGGATGCCTATAACCGCTGGTTGGTCGAATATTGCAGCAAGGACCCCGACAGGCTGATCGGCGTCGCCCAAATCTCGCTACGCACCGTCGCGGATGGTCTGGCCGAATTGGAAGAGGCCAAAAAGCTCGGCTACAAGGCGATCATGCTGCCGGGCGAACCGCTGGTCGAGGATTACGACCATCCGATGTACGACGAGTTCTGGTCAGCCTGCGAGCAGTTCAATCTGCCGGTCAATTTCCACATCCTGTCCAGCCGGCGGGAAATGGCGGAGGCTCGTGGCAAGACCCGCGGGCCGCATATCTGCGGCCATCACCGCTTCGTGCGCGGCAACCAGGACGTGATCTCGCTCTTCATCTTCGGCGGTGTCTTCGAACGCCACCCCAAGCTGCAGATCGTTGCGGTCGAAAGCGACACCAGCTGGGTGCCGCATTTCCTGACCCGGATGGACAACTCCTATCACCGCTATTTCTATATGGAGAACGTCACTCTGCCCAAGCCGCCCAGCGAATATTTCAAGACCAACGTCTATGTAACGATGCAGGACGACTATCCGGTCGGCCAGATGACCCATATCCTGCCGATGGACCGGGTATTATGGGCGAACGACTTCCCCCACGGCGACGCGATTTGGCCCTATTCGTCGACAGTTCTGGCGCGGCTGACCGAAGGCATGTCCGACCAGCACATCAAGATGATGGTCCACGACAATGTCGCCAAACTCTATGGGCTGACGGTCTAGCCCTAGGCTTTGCCCATATAGCGCTTGATTTCCGCGGCCATCTTGTCGCTGTCCATATCGCTGGAGAACACCGTCAAAAACCTGCCCTGCGGGTCCATCAAATAGACGAATGACGAGTGGTTCATGCCATAGGCCTTGGGGTCGCCGCCCGGCTGATCCGCCTTGGCGTAATAGACCTTATAGGCCTTGGCCACCGCAGCGATCTGTTCCGGCGTGCCGGTGAGGCCGACCAGACGCTTGTCGAACTGCGGCACATAGGCGGCAAGCTGCTTGGTGGTGTCGCGTGCAGGGTCGATGGTGATGAAGATCGGCTGAACCTTGTCGGCCAACGCCCCCAGCGAATCGACCGCCTGGCCGATGGTCTGCAGCTCAGTCGGGCAGGCATCGGGGCAGAAAGTATAGCCGAAATAGATCAGGCGATAGGATCCGTCATAGGTCTTGTCGGTTACGGCCGCGCCGCTTTGGTCGGTCAATTGGAACGGTCCGCCGATCGACACTGCCGACGCGCTGTTGTCATAGCCCGGGTCGCGCGGACCGCTGGCCACGATATGCCACATGACGACAACGGTGACGGCGACGATCGCCATCATCGAGACCATCAAAATCAGCAGGGACCGGTTTGAGCGGCTATCTGGCTTGGGCATGGGTTTCATATAACGGACCGATGCCTTATGCGCCACCGTGAGCGAGCAACCCGGCTTTCTCCGCGGGAATCCAAACGACGTCGCCGTCGGCCTCGGGATCGAATAGCGGAAGCCCGGCCGCCAGACGATGGGGTTGGTACTTGCGCTCCCGCATGAAGCGCCACAATGCGACCCGGCTATCGCCGGCGCGCGCCAGATAGCTGTCGACCACCTCAAGGAAAACTACAGGCCGCAATTTTGTCAGAGTTTCGGTCGCGCCCAGCAGCAACTGCATTTCCCAGCCTTCGATATCGGCCTTGATCAGGTCGAGCCGCGCCAGTCCCTTGGCTGCGACAAACCGGTCGATGGTTTCGACCGCCACGTCATGCCGGTAGACATTGTCGCCCTCCCCGCCCTCGCCCAGATGGCTGAGGCCAAAACCCAGGCTGCCCGACCGTTTGATCGGGGTGCTCAGCGTCAATGTGCCGGGCTTGGCGCCGAAAGCGATGGAGTCGATCGAAATTCGGCCCCTGCCCTTCAGACGAACCATGGGGCGCAATATGGCCAGCGCATAGGCGCCCGGCTCAAAGGCATAGACATGGCCAAGCGGCGCCATCATGGCGAACAGCTTCGCCATCTGGCCGGCATGGGCGCCCACGTCGAACACCACCCCGTCCGGCGGCAGCAAAGGCCGCAGGATGGGAATCAGCTCGAGATGATGCTGGCGTGTGATCGCCTTGAAGAGGTGCGCCCAGAATGTGAGGCGCGCCCGCCCCCGCAGGGGCGGGTTTTTAGTCGTCATGCGCCCGTTATTACAGAACTCCGAGCATTGCGCCAACCAGCGGATGGCGAACGATATCGCGATCTTCCAGTCGCACCACGGCGATGCCTGTCAGTGTCTCCAGCCGGCGCGCGATATCGGAGAGTCCCGACATCCCGTCCAGCAGATCGCTCTGTTCCGGATCGCCGGTGATCACCATCGTCGAGTGCCAGCCCAACCGGGTCAGCAGCATTTTCATCTGCGCATAGGTGCAGTTCTGCGCCTCGTCGATCACCACGAAGGCGTTGTTCAGCGTCCGGCCGCGCATGAAGCCGATAGGTGCGATCTCGATATCGCCCTCCTCCATCAGCGCACGCAGCCTTTTGCCGCCCAACCGGTCGGTCAGGCAGTCGTAGAGCGGGCGCAGATAGGGGGCCATTTTCTCCATCATGTCGCCGGGCAGATAGCCCAGACTTTCCCCCGCCCCGATTGCCGGCCGCGACAAGACGATGCGCTCGATCCGCCCGGCTTCGAGCGCCTCCACGGCCGCCGATACGGCGAGATAGGTCTTGCCGGTGCCCGCAGGTCCGATCGCCAGGGTCAGACTGTGGTCGGCAATGGCGGTCAGGAATTTCTGCTGGTTGGGGCTGCGCGGCTGAATTTTACGGACATAGCTTTGTTCTCGCTTCTCGCTGAGCGGGTCCCATCCCGCTCCGAACAGCGACTGAACCTTGCCGCGGTCGGGAGTATCGGAATGAACCGAGACTGCACGAGAAGAGCGCTTTGTCATGGCGAAAACCCTTTCACGCTGGTGGTAAACCCGGTTGCGTTTACAATCGGGCACAAAAAACCCCGCGACAAGCGGGGTTTGGAAAAACGGAAAGTATAAAATGATGCTGCAGCGCCCGGTGGCGCCGGAATTCTAGGGGTCGAGCGAAAAGCATCACCGACAAAAATAGGCCGCGTCCTTTGATCTACGGAAGCGCACGATTTTCTTAATATATACTATATGCATACGAATACCAGATATTTTGCATGCCAAACACGACAGCCCACTAAGCGTTGCTGTTGCAGCTACGGGTAGAGAAAGCTGATGGCCGATATGCTGAATGCCAAGTTTGTCGGCAGGAAGCATATTTGTCCCGGTAAGGCTCAGGGAGCAGAAACCGGCTTGCGGCAGATATGCGGCGGCAGCCAACACGGGAAACCTATCGCGATGCTTTCCGCCCACCGGCGCTGCGGCGGCGCACCGGCCGGCATGTCCAGGCCGTGCCCGGCTCTCCAATCCACGGGGTCGGCAAAATCCCGACGCAGGGCGATCAGCCGCACGCCGTTGCTCGATGGGAAGGGAAAGGCGCGCATCATCGTGATGTTAGATATTACCCCATCGGCGTCGGCAACCGCGAGTTCCGGATTCATTGTTGTGTTGCCTTCGGTGGCTGCGGGCCCAGGGATATCCACCGCGACCGCCGGTTCGTTCGGCACTGCCGGGCGGGGGGTGACGCGAATGCAGGATAAAATCAGGACGACTGCCAGCGCCACCCAGGCCGTTCGCCGCCGCAACCGCAGATCGCCAAGCAAAAGCCAGCCGAGCAGCCCGAAACCGGGCAACGTCCATTTGAAATAATGGATATTGAAATAGCGCCACAGCCCCGTCGGAAGCAGATCGATATAGCAGAGGAAAAACAGGCAATAGGCGGTGAGACAGACCGACAGAAGCGCCAGGACCCCGCCCTTTCGCCAGGCCCACAGCGCACCGGCGAATCCGAGCAGCAGCCAGGGGATTCGGGAAAGAATGCCCGACCCGGCAAAGAACCATTGGCGCGGTTCTATTAGCAGAACACAGGCGCGCCAGATCGGGTTATGCACAGTGAGCCCGATATTGCCTGAATTGATCATATAGGCCGTCGGATGCAGCCCATAGATCGCCAAATAGAGGGCAGCGTAGGGCAGAACAGGCAATGCCAATCCGGCGATTATCAAGCCGAGGTCGCGCCGACGCAGCCGGGCCGCGCGCAAGTCGGTCGCGGCAAGCCACACCAGGCAGATCGCGCCAATGATTCCGTCTGTCGGACGGATCAAAGGCAACGCGCCGGCCAGAGCGCCGAGCAGAAAGGGCCGCCGCTGCCCCTGCAGATATGCCGCGCTGACCGCCAGCAGGCCCCAGATCAGGGCAGCTGATGGACTCGTGTTCCATGGGATTGCCCATTGCTTGAACAGCATCGAATCGAGACAACCGGTCAGCAGAAAGATGATCGCTGCGACGGTCGCCGTGATGGCGACACGGCGGGCGAAGAGGATGAAGGCCGCATAGGTCGATAGAAGGTTGACCAGATCGACCGGAAAGAACGGATGGCTGCGCAGAAAACCGAACGGCGCAGCCAGTACCGCATAGCCCAGCGGATACCAGTGCCGTGCCGGATCGAGATTGCCGGCCGCCAGCGCGCCGGCCGATTCGTAATAGCGCCCCTGATCCCACCAGCCGATCCAGCCACTGGCGCAGCAGGCGTCGAACCGGTTCCCCGGCGTCGCCGGATCACCCAGATAATACCCGATGTAGAGAAGGGTCAGTAGAAAGGCCCCGTAAACCTTTGGGGAAATCCGGCGCACCGCTGCTACGCCTTAGGACACAGTCACAATGAATTTGAAACGCGACTCCAGGCCGCCGGCCACGATCTTGTTGGCGCCGATATGCAGCGGAACCCAGTCCTTGTTGAAATGGCGTCCGATGGCCCTGCCGTTCACGCTAGTACCCAGGGTGCTGTTCATATCCCGCACGATCAGATGGCCGACTTTCCGGTCGATCATGAAATGATTGCGGGAGATCACATAGGGTTTGGTCACCTTCACGATGATGTCGGGCGTATATTGCGGCCAGCTTTCGCCGGGCTGAAGATTGCGCCCGACGACAAACGGCCGCTCGCCGACCGAAATCGGATCGCCGCCGATTTCAGCCCGCAATTCCGTCGTATCGGCGGCAATGGTGACACGGGAATCGGCCGGCGCGGCATTATCCGCGGGCGCGCCTTCGGCATTGTCACGGATGATATGCGATTGATAGGTGACCGGCGCCAAGACATGGGAACGGCGCGGACCGGCGCGGACCAGTTCGTCGTCGGCCTTTCTCAACCGCGCGCTCAAACGCATGATCAGTTCAAGTGCGGCCGATGAGTCGCTGGCGATGCGGTCAAAAAACTGCTCGATCGATAGAACCTCGGCAACGCCGTCGGATTCGGCGCGCGCGGTTGCCAGATGGGGACGGTTTTCGATCACCCCCATCTCGCCGATAAATTCCCCCTCACCGATGCGGCCCAGCACGATCGGTTGCCCGCCGACCTCGCGTTGAATTTCGACAATGCCGGAAACCAAGCGAAATACGACATCGCTCGGATCGCCCTCGCGGACGAGAATATCGCCGGTACGGAAATTCTTGAGCGTCGTTCCAGTCACGGCATCCCCGGCATGAATTTCACTGGGTCCGTTGATATAGGTTAATCAACCGCGCGCCACTGGAATTTCGTGCGCAACCGGGCCGGGAACGATGTGATCGTTACTCGAAGGCCTCTTCCCAGGTCCCTTGGGTCGATGCCTTGGAATATTCCGTGGCGCGGCTTTCGAAGAAATTAGCATGCTCGACGCCGTTCAGGATCGCATCCATCCAGGGCAGCGGATTGGCGGCGATGCGATACATCGGCTGAAGATTAAGCTGCGACAGGCGGCGGTCGGCGATCCAACGGATATAGATCTTCACATCCTCGCCGGTCAGGCCCTGAATGCCGCCCTGCTCGAAGGCTAGATCGATAAAGGCATCTTCGTGGGTGACGATGGTCTCGCACGCCTTATAGATTTCGCGCTGAAGCTCCGGTGTCCAGATATCGCGATTTTCGTCGATGAAGGCGCGGAACAGCTTGATGATCGACAGCGTGTGCAGTGTCTCGTCGCGCACGCTCCAGGAAACGATCTGCCCCATCCCTTTCATCTTGTTGAACCGCGGGAAGTTCATCAGAATCGCAAAAGAGGCAAACAGCTGCAGCCCTTCTGTGAAGGCGCCGAATACCGCCAGCGTCAGCGCGATATTCTCCCGCGATTTGACGTTAAAGCCCTGCATATAATCATATTTGTCCTTCATCTCCTTATAGTGGAAGAAGGCCGTATATTCAGATTCGGGCATGCCGATCGTATCGAGCAGATGGCTATAGGCCGCGATATGAATCGTCTCGATATTCGAAAAAGCCGACAGCATCATCTTCACTTCGGTCGGCTGAAAGACCTGGGAATAATGCTTCATATAGCAGTTATTCACCTCGACATCCGCCTGGGTGAAAAAGCGGAAAATCTGGGTCAGCAGATTGCGCTCGGCATCCGACAGCTTGTTGCGCCAGTCCTTCACATCGTCGGCCAGCGGCACCTCTTCCGGCAGCCAGTGGATCCGCTGCTGGGTCATCCAGGCTTCATAGGCCCAGGGATAGTTGAACGGCTTATAGGCTGCGCTGGGGGCGAGAAGATTCGGCATGTAATGAGCCTCGGACGATCTGAAAACTGGCTAATGAAGGGGAAAAAGGAACGGTTCAGCGGGACGTTCCTTCGAGGAGGACGCGGCTTTCCTCCCTTTCGCGGCGGGCGTCGCCGCCGCCCGCTTGCGGAAAATATCCGGGAATTCATCGACCAGATCGCCTTCGCCATGCTGCATCAGAAAGCGCATGGCCCGATCCGGGCTCCAATCCTCGGCGGCATAGACGCCCCTGCCGCCGATAACCCGGTCCAGATAGGCGAAACGCCCGTCCTTGGTCAGCATCAGGTAACGCGTCGCCATCGCCTCGGCATCGACGGTGCGATAGAGGCAGGTCGCGGCCTCGGCCTGGTAGACCCTGCCCGAAAGGCGGAAGCTGAAGCCTTCTTTTACTGACATGACAAGCATTCTTCATAATTGGTCGAGGTGGTCGGCTCGCCGAGCGGCAGGCGCGAAGCCCCATCGACGCTTTCGATCACCTGTTCGCTCGGGCTGGTATGTGACGCGCCGACGGCCGCTTCGGCGCGTTGGATCGACATCGAACGGCAATAATAGAGCGACTTCACGCCCTGCTTCCAGGCCTGGAAATGGATTTGATGCAGGTCGCGCTTTTGCACATTGGCCGGGATGAAGACGTTCAGCGACTGCGACTGGCAGATGAACGGCGTGCGGTCCGCGGCCAATTCGATGACCCAGCGCTGGTCCAGCTCGAAGGCGGTCTTGAAGACCATCTTCTCGTGCTCGTTCAATATATCCAGATGCTGCACCGAACCGCCGTTCATCACGATCGACGACCAGGTTTCTTCGTCGTTGCGATCGCGCTCGGCCAGCAAGGCCTGCAGGTGCGGATTGCGGACCGGGAACGAGCCCGACAGCGTCTTGTGCGTATAGGCATTGGTCGGCAGCGGCTCGATACCGGGCGAGGTACCTCCGCAGATGATCGAAATCGACGCTGTCGGCGCGATCGCGATCTTGTTCGAGAAACGCTCCATAATGCCGTAATCGGCCGCGTCGGGGCAGGCGCCGCGTTCTTTCGCCAGCTTCACCGATGCCGCATCAGCGCCGCGCTTCACATGCTGGAACATGCGGCGGTTCCACACCTTGGCCATCACGCTTTCGAACGGCACGCCCATGCCTTGCAGGAAGGAATGGAAACCCATGATGCCCAGCCCGACCGACCGCTCCCGCTGGGCGGCGTATTTGGCGCGCGACATCGAATCCGGTGCGCTGGCGATGAAATCGCTAAGCACATTGTCCAGGAACCGCATCACATCTTCGATGATGGTCGGATGGTCCTGCCATTCCAGGAATTTCTCGAGATTGAGCGACGACAAGCAGCAGACTGCCGTCCGTTCCTGTCCCTGCGGGTCGGTACCGGTCGGCAGCGTGATTTCGCTGCACAAATTCGACATTTTGACCTGCAACCCGGCCAGCTTGTGATGCTCGGGGATCGCCCTGTTCACATGGTCGATGAAGATCATATAGGGCTCACCGGTTTCGATCCGCGCCGTCAGCAGGCGAATCCAGAGGCCGCGCGCCGAGACGCGTCGAATTACCGACCCATCCTTCGGGCTGGTCAGCGCCCATTCTTCGTCGTTTTCCACCGCGCGCATGAAGGCGTCGGGGATGGTGACGCCATGGTGGAGATTGAGCGCCTTGCGGTTCGGGTCGCCGCCGGTAGGACGGCGCAGCTCCATGAACTCCTCGATTTCCGGATGGCTGATCGGCAGATAGACGGCCGCCGAACCACGGCGCAGCGAACCCTGGCTGATCGCCAGCGTCAGGGAATCCTGAACGCGGATAAAGGGCACGATGCCGCTGGTCTTGCCGTTGCCGCCGACCCGCTCGCCGATCGAGCGCAGATTGCCCCAATATGAGCCGATTCCGCCGCCGCGCGCCGCCAGCCAGACATTCTCGTTCCACAGATCGACGATGCCGTTCAGGCTGTCGTCGCATTCATTCAGAAAGCAGGAAATCGGCAGGCCGCGGCTGGTGCCACCGTTCGACAGAACCGGCGTCGAGGGCATGAACCACAGCTTGGAAATATAATCATACAGCCGCTGCGCATGGGCGCTGTCGTCGCTGTAATGGACCGCGACGCGGGCGAACAAATCCTGAGTCGTTTCGCCGGGCAGCAGATAGCGGTCAGCGAGCGTCGCATTTCCAAAATCTGTCAACAGATCGTCGCGAGACGGATCGGTCTGCAGACGCGTGCCGTTCTCTAGCTGTACGACGTCGAACATCGGTCGGCTCCCTAACTTGTCCACAGGCTGTGGACGCTTTTGCTGTGGATAACCCATGGGTCAACCACAACAGCTTGTTGTCATGAACTGGAACCGTACCATATCTCGATACCCTGTCTATCGATTTCTTCAAACTAAATGACGTCTGTGATGAACATTCAATCGCCGCTTGTTTTTACTATCGGGCATTCAACTCACCCTATCGATCAATTCATCGCCCTGCTTAAACAACATGGCGTAGAGGCACTCGCAGACGTGCGTACATACCCCGGATCGGGGCGCAATCCGCAGTTCAACCAAGAGCCCCTGAAACGGTCGTTAAACGATTCTGGAATCACATATTATCATATGGTGTCGCTGGGCGGCCGGCGCAAAAGGCCCAAGCCCGCGGACCCGGAAAAATTTTCACACGCCGGGCCCTTCGCAGCCTATATCGATTACACGAAAACTGAATCATTTCAGACGGGTTTGAGTGCCCTTGAAGATTTGGCATCAAAAACAACGACGGCGATCATGTGCGCCGAAGCCCTCTGGCGAAACTGCCATCGTCAGTTCATCGCTCAGGCCATGGAAATCCACGGTTTCGCGGTGACGCACATCACCGACAAGGCGAATCGGCAGGACATCGACCGCTCACCGACGATACCTGGATTATGAATAGCTATTTCATATAGTTGTTCTGTATTCCTCTACTCGCACCTACAGATACGGCCGTCGACGCAGTGACAGTCAACGGCGCCCACTTATGATTCGCAAGCGGTCAGACGACGGGCTCTAAAACTTCCGTGATGCCTGGAACACGAAGGTGCGCGGGTCGCCAGGACGGCCGACGATGGTGGACAGACCCGGGCCGCCGTAATCGGCGGAGCTGGTGATATACTGCCGATCGGTCAAGTTGCGCGCGATCATCGCGACATTCCACAACCGATCATCGCTGGTCCAGCCGACGCGGGCATTGAGCAGGCCGAAGGATCCCTGCTTTGCCTGATAGCCGGATATTCCGTTCACCCCGCCGTTCGCCGGCGAAAAGAACTCCGTTGTCTGGAAATGAAAGTCGAGGCCGGCGAAGAACGAGCCTATCGTGTCCGTGTCATAGGTATAGGTGCCGCCGGCGGTGAAGGTCCATTTCGGCGCATCGTTCAGATACTGGCCCGAAGCGTCGAAGGGCATCGGCGACGCCTTGAACTGTGCGCCCGGATAAGAATCATACTGTGCATCGAGATAGGCGATGTTGGCATGGAGTTCGAGGCTGGGCACCGGGCGCCCGGCAAGCTCCGCCTCCAGTCCCTTGACCGCGGCAGACGCCGCGTTCTGGGTGAAGGCGTTAGCGGGCGGCGTAAACAACTCTACCTGCAGGTTGGTGTAGTCATAATAGAAGCCATCGAGATTGACCCGCAGGCGGTTCTCGAACCATTGCGACTTGAGGCCGATTTCGTAGGACCAGAGGAATTCCGGGTTGTAACCGGTCGCTTGCTGAACCGGACCGCTCGACCCGAAATCGAAGCCTCCGCTCTTAAAGCCGCGCGTGATCGAGGCATAGGCCAGAATATCCTCGGTCAACTGATAGTCGAGACCGAATTTCGGCGTTAGAGCCTGGGCGTCCTTGGTCGCGCTGATCGCAAAAGGACTCGAAAAGCCTGGGATGCCGACCAGCTTGGGGGCGAGAATTCCAATGCTCGGGTTCGCTGAACCGGAGAAGGTCCAGAAGTCGGTAATTGCATAATCCTTGGATTCCCGCGTCCAGCGCAACCCGACGATAGCCGACAATTGGTCGGTGAAGTGATATTCGCCCTGGGCGTAGAAGGCATAGGTCTCGTCTTCCAGGGTCGGGCGCTGAAAATGCGTCACGCCGAAGCCGGGAAGGATCACATCCGCAGGCTCCCGATAATTTTCATGGAGATAAAAGGCGCCGGCGATCAGCTTGAGCGGCCCGAGATCGGCATTGAGATTCGCCTCCTCGCTTATCTGATGCTCGCCCAGGTCGAAGATCGCCCGCGTCGTGTCGGTGCTGCTGGCGTCCGAATCGGTGACGTCGTTCGAGAAGAGCGAGCGATAGGCGGTCAGTGACTTGAGTGTGACTGCGTCGTTCACCTGATATTTCATGTCCAGCGCGAAGCCGAAATTCTCAAGTTTGAGCGCATCGGGCGCATTGGACGCGATTTGGTGATAATTGCCGAGGATCGAATCGTCGAGCGGCACCCCGATCGGCTGCAACAGCTTGGAATCGCCGCCGTTCGCTTCTTCCGAATTGTAATAATCGGCGCGCACCGTCGCCTCGAATTTGTCCCCGACCGGCAGAATAAGCTGCCCGCGGAACGCATATGAATCCTGGTTGTCGATGCCGCCCGACGTCGAGACATTGTTCAGGTATGGGTCGTGCGACAGGCGCACGCCCGACAGGCTGAACAACAGCGGCGTGCCGGCGATCGGGCCCGAGACATAGCCTTTGAGGCTATATTCGTTATAGGTGCCGACGCTGGCCTCGACTTCGCCGGTCAGAGTGTCGCTCGGCCGTCGGGAGGCGATGTTGATCGTGCCACCCACGGAATTGCGGCCATAGAGCGTGCCCTGCGGCCCGCGCAGCACGTCGACCTGCGAATCCAGAAAGTCCGAGAAATAGGCGAGCGGTCGCGCCAGGTAGACACCATCGACCTGAATCGTAGTGCTGGGATCCGACCCGATGAAGACCGTGTTCGAGCCGACACCGCGGATATACAACTGGGCATAGCCGTTGATGTCTGAGATTTGCAGGCCGGGGGTGTATTCGACCAGCCCACGCACATCCTCGATCTTGTGGGCATCGAGCTCGGCCGGGGTAAAGCTGGTGATCGCGATCGGCGTCTGCTGAAGCTTGGTGGCCCCGGTTTTCGTGGCCGTGACGATGATTTCTTCGAGCTGCTGCGAGCTCGTTCCGGTGGCGGGCTGCACGGATTGCGCCCGAACCGCCCCCGGAATGAAGCCGAGGGCGCCAAACGCCACCAAAGCCGAGCCTGTTGTCAATATATGTTTCATCGCGCCCTCCCCTTATTCGTTCTATCTGCACGGTTTTCCCGTATTTCCGAGCCAGTAGCAGCCGCCCGATGCGAGGGGAAGCCGCCGGGAATTTGGTAGCATAATATGCCCCTATACAGGGCATATTATGCTACCTGTTTGTACTCACTGGAGGGAACGAGCATGTTGCAGAGCGATATTCCGCAAATTCTCGCGTCGCTGAAAAACGCGCTACGCGCCCGACACCTGACCTACAAGGAGATCGCCGCCCGCCTCGGCGTCCATGAGACGACCGTGAAGCGCAACCTGAACGGCCGCGGCCTGTCGTTGGAGTTCCTCGAGCGCATATGCAATGCCGCCGACCTGCGCATTACCGACCTGCTGGAGATTTCCGCCGAAAGCCGGGAAAGCCACCGGCGCCAGATATCCATCCGCCAGGAAAGCGGTCTGGCCTCCAATCTGCAATCGACCTTCTTCTTTCTGCTGCTCCAGCGCAAATGGACGCCTGAGGAAATTCGCGTCGAGTTCGGTCTGACCGAGGCGCAACTCGTCAACCATCTCGTCCGTCTCGACCGACTGGGGGTCATCAAACTGCTGCCCAACAACCGAGTCAAAATGCTGATCGACCGCCATCCTGAATGGAAAAGCGGAGGCCCTATCCGGCAAAGCTTCAACCGCTGGCTGGGTCAACAGTTCGCCCACATGGATTGGCCGAGAGGCATGTTCGAGGTGGAAACGGTCAAGATCGCGCCGTCATCGCTCGCGCTCATCCAAAGCCTGATGAAGGATTTCTCCGAAGCCGTCATCCGGGTCGGCGAACGCGACCATCAGCTTAGCGGCGAACAGTGTAGCTGGTACTCGGTGCTCGTCGCCGCACGCACCGTGGACCCGTTGACGATTCCCGACGGAAGCTGAACCACGCGAATTTGAATGCTATCGATCTTAGGATCGGTAAGCGACCAGAACGCCGCCAGCCGCGATCATCGCAACGCCCAGCCAGTTCGGCCCGGACAGCTTCTCACCCAGGAACATGACCCCGAAAATGGCGACCAGCAGCACGCTCATCTTGTCGATCGGCGCCACCTGACTAGCATTGCCCAACTTCAGCGCCCGGAAATAGCAGAGCCACGACGCCCCGGTCGCCAAGCCTGACAGAACCAGGAACAGATAGGTTCGGCCGGAAATCGACCTCAGAGGCTGAAACTCGCCCAGACCGGCCAGTATACCTGCCGTGACGATCACAATCACGATCGTGCGGATGAACGTCGCGAAGTCGGAATTGATGTTCTCGATCCCGATCTTGGCGAAGATCGCGGTCAGGGCCGCAAAGCCTGCTGAAAACAGCGCCCAGATTTGCCAGGACATTCGGTCGGCTTTCGTGCTGTTCGAAGGAAAAGAACCAATCCGCAGATCATCGCACAGATCGGTGCGCCTTCGAACGCTCAATGTGCCTTGCCGTCGAACCCCGCCGAATTGACGAACATATCGATGAGTTTCTGGGAATCGACGTCAGTCACGATCGTCACCTTGCGCTCGCCCGCATGGGGGCGGCTGGCCTCGGGCCAGACGTGAACAAGGCCGTAATTGATGCCATGTTCGATTTCGATATCCATATAGCCGTCGACGCTCTGGGTGGCGACCGAAGGATCGACCACTACGGCGGCGGCAAGTTCGTCCCACAGGGGAACTTTCTCGACATATTTGGCTATCAGCTTGGCAACAGGCGTGCCCACGGCGCCCACCCGGTCGATCAGCTTCTGATCGATTCGCGTCTTCATCGTGACCGATCCCAGACAGGTGATTTTGGCCCAGTCGGCGGTCAGTGCGATATGAGCCGCCTCCGGGTCGAACATCATGTTGAAATCGGCGAAGAAATCGGCGTTGTCGGTAATTTGCGCCATATTCCCGTCGACGATCCCGCCCATGAACACCAGCTCCTTGGCCAAACTGGCGAATTGCGGGTCCTGGCGAATCGCCAGGGCGAGATTGGTCATCGGCCCGCCCTCCAGGATGGTTACCTGGTGCGGATGCTCATGCACCGTCCGGATCATGAAGGTGACAGCATTCTCCGCCTGAGGCTTGGATTAAGCCGTCAACTGCAGCCCGTACGGGGACAAGCGGGCTTACGGTGTGCATTACGCACCCTTTCCACCCCCTCTATGGGCAGACGTTTGACGTCGTCAGTCGGAGCCCGCACTGGGGTGAGGAGCGCGTAATCTATCGAGCGACGAACGGAACATTGCCAACCATAGCCGTGACCCTGACGGACATGGCTCCGCCCGATCTATTCCGCCGGATCGCGGCTGGGCGCGCGGCTTTCCGGATGGTCGACCTCCAGCGGCTTGTGGGCGTCTTGGATGACATCGCCTCTTCGATGGCGGGCGATGATGCGTAAAGTTAAATACGCCACATGTGTAATGCAAAATACGCCGCATTGGAGTGTCTTGTCTTCATACATAGTCAGTGTAACGGCGCAGTTCGACGATCCTTGTGAGAGTATTCTGTTTGACAGCTCGGTTGATGTGGCGTATTTTCCTTTACGAACTAGTTTTGGAGTCGGGAATGGCCAAGCCAAAGCCGCCGAGAGACGATCCAAAGGGCGATGCGCTTGCTCGGGATTACGCGCTCAACGCCCACCCCGAGGCCGTCAGCGACGCGCTGTTCACAAGCAATCCGTTCTTCGATGCCAGGGACCTTATCCAGGTCCGTTACGAGATGGTGCGACGCCACCAAGCCGACGGTGTTCCCATCGGCAACGTTGCCAGTGTCTTCGGCGTTTCGCGGCCAACCTTTTACAAGGCGCAAAGTGCCCTCGCCGAGCACGGTTTACCTGGCTTGATCCCGCAGCAGAGAGGACCCAAGGGGGGACACAAGCTCTCGGCCGAAGTGGTCGCCTTTGTCGACGAGCTCAAGGCGGCAAGGCCGGATCTGACCGTGCCGCAATGCATCGCCGAGATCACGGACCGCTTTGGCATCATCGTGCATCGACGAAGCCTCGAGCGGGCGATGGCGCGCAAAAAAAAACGGCTCGACTCTCTGTAGCCGCCGGCGTGCCCGATCTCGTCGCCACCTACGAACAGTTAAGGGCGGCCGTTCTCGGCGCTCCCGTGATTGCCGCCGCTGGGCAGGGGACCTTGCACCGTCAAGGCATGGCCGCCTGGATCAAGGCTATGTCCACGACGCCGCCTTCCACATTGACACGCCCGACCCATCGGCTGCCCGTGCCCGGCGCCCCCGCCGCCAGTGAGCTTGCCGTCCTTTTAGCCAGCCTTGTCGTCACGCTAACCGGGGAGACTGCACATGCCTGACCTCAAAATCACCGCCGATCATCTTCGCCGCGACGCCTATCTTTACGTCCGCCAGTCGACGCTGCGGCAGGTCGCAGAGAACGGCGAGAGCACTCAAAGACAATACGCCTTGCGTGACCGCGCCATCGCCGCGGGCTGGCCTATCGATCGTATCCACGTCATCGACTGCGATCTCGGCAAGTCAGGCTCGAGCGCCGTGTCGCGGGACGGCTTCCAGACCCTGGTGAGCGAAGTCGCCTTGACCAAGGCCGGCATCGTCATGGGCCTGGAGGTCTCGCGCTTAGCCCGCAATTCGGCTGACTGGCATCGGCTTCTCGAACTCTGCGGCCAGACCCGCACTCTGATCCTTGACGAGGACGGCATCTACGACCCGGGCGGCTTTAACGACCGTTTACTCCTCGGGCTCAAAGGCACCATGAGCGAAGCTGAGCTTCACTTCCTCAAAGCCCGCATGCGCGGCGGCCAGATCAATAAAGCTCGTCGCGGTGAACTGCGCATCGGTGCGCCCGTCGGCCTGGCCTACCGGCCCGACGGCGTTCTCGATCTCGACCCCGACGCTGAAGTGCAAGCGGCGATTCGCCTGGTGTTCGCCACATTCGAGCGCCTCGGCAGTGCGACCCGGACGGTCAAGTACTTTCTGGACCAAGGCATCCTGTTCCCACGACGGTTGCGCAGGGGCCCACAAAAAGGGGAGCTGTTGTGGGCGCCACCGGCTCACGCTCGTATTCTACAGGTGCTGCATAACCCAAGATATGCCGGAGCCTTTGTCTATGGCAGATCTCTGGGTCGCCCCCGGCCAGGCGGCGGCGTGTCCCAAATCAAGGTGGAGATGGCTGACTGGCAGGTTATGAAGCTCGACATGTATCCCGGCTACATCGACTGGGAGCGCTTCAAGGCGAACCAGGAAAAGCTCACCGACAACGCTCAGGCCTATACAATAGCGCGCAAAGCCGGCCCCGTCCGTGAAGGACCCGGATTACTCCAGGGGCGTGTTCTTTGCGGTCTGTGCGGCGAGCGCATGAGCGTTCAATACAACCAGGAATATGGCCGGTCAGTCCCCTCCTACGTTTGCAAGGAAAACGCGACCCGCAGGGGCGGCAAGATCTGCCAGACAGTGCCGGGCAAGGTCGTCGATCCAGCCATCAGCGCCCTCTTGGTCGAGCTGATGGCCCCGATGACCTTGGAGGTCAGCCTCGCGGTCCAAGGCGAACTCGAAGCCCGCACTGCCGAGACTGACGCCTTGCGCCGCCAGCATATCGAGCGAACGCGCTACGATGCCGAACTCGCCCAGCGACGCTACATGAAGGTCGATCCCGACAACCGCCTGGTCGCCGACGCGCTTGAAGCCGAGTGGAATGAAAAGCTTCGGCTCCATGCCGACGTCGTCGAAGATTACGAACGGCGCGCGCCGGAGGAAGCCGCCGCCATGGACACCCAGATGCGCCGACGCATCCTTGATCTCGCCGAACAGTTCCCACGCATCTGGAGCGATCCTCGCGTCGACATGCGCGAGCGAAAGCGCATCCTGCGCCTGCTCATCGCCGACGTGACTTTAATTAAATCGGATAAGATCACGGTTCACATCCGGTTGTCTGGCGGGGCCAACCGTACATTGAACCTGGATCGGCCGCTGCCGATCGCCCAGATTCGCAAGTTCAAACCGGAACTTGTCGCCGAGGTCGACCGACTGCTCAATAATCACTGTGATCGTGAGATTGCCGATATTCTCAACCAGCGCGGCTTCAGGACCTGGGAGAGCAAGCCGTTTAACCTGAAGAAGATCGACTTTATCCGCGGCGCTTATAACTTGCCTAGTCGACGCGAGAGATTGCGTGAGCGCGGTATGCTGACTACAGAGGAAGTGGCCGAACGGTTCGACATCGCCAAAACGACTGTGCACGAGTGGGGCCGCCAGGGTCTGATCAAGAAGTACTATAGCGACAATTGTAACCGTGGCCTCTGGGAACTTCCCGCGGATCACACCATCATTAAGGGCAATCCTGGGAAACGACCCTATCCCGCTCGCCTTGAACCGATTACCGCTCAATCAACCAAACAAGGTGCAATATGAAGCCTTCTCCTTGGCTTTGGGCGGGCCGGCAGGGTTCGGCATGATCGCATAGGGATCGTTCGGGTGGAATCCGCCGGGCGGGTAGTCGGGTTCGTTGAAGGCGCCCTTCCAGGGAATCTTGCCATAGGCCGCTTCCCAGGCGGTCATCCGCGCCTTGCTGTTCACAAGCGGAAATACGGCGCCAGGATAGACCGGCATGTTGCCCGCCCCGGCGACTTCGAGGAACTTGAGCAGGAATTGGGTTTCCTCATCGCGCCACGCATCCCCGGTCACGACGGTAAAGCCCAGCACCTTAACAGTAGGGTTCGCCAGCAAGATGAGGGCTGACTGCATGTCCGACCCAACGGGGCCGAAATAATCGTTATCTTCGATCACCAAACCCGCCGCCCGGGTCTCGGACGCCAACAGGAACAGCAGCGCGAAAAGCGCCGCGCCCCGCACGATCGGCGAATAGCGCGGGCAAGACTGGAACTTACGATTCATCTTGGTCTGGTCCTTCACCTGATGTCGGCAAGACCTTGGGTTTGGTCCCGCAACTGGCCGTGCCGCCCTCGTCGGAAACTGTAAGCCCTACTCCGCCGCCGGTGAAGGCGGCGGAGCGAAACTTAGGCTAAAGCATGCCCACCGAAGAGCTCGGGCGGGCCGGCGGATCAGAACGAATAGCGTGCCTCCCCGCCGAAGGTCCGCGGGTCGTTCACAAAGCCGGTGATATTGTCGAAATCGATGGCCCCGGTCGCCCGAACCTGGTTCAGCAGATTATGGATAAAGAAGGCGACTTCGAAGTTTTTGTCGTTATCGACATAGCCGATCCGCAGATTCCCCAGAAGGAGCGTCTGGCTGTCAAACTCGACCGCCTTATAGAGGAAGAAGTCGACGGAACTGCGAAACGACCAGTCGGTGCTAGCATAAACCTCGGTCCCCTCGGTAACCGGTACCGAATAGCGGGCGCTGCCGTCGACGATCCACCGTGGCGCCTGCGGCAGCGGATTATGGTTGATGTGATAGTTTCCGGTTGCCGGGTCCGACCCACCCAGCATCGTACAGCCGCCGCCGCAGGGGCTCACCTCAAGGTTCGGGTCCTGAATCTGGGTGAAATTATAACTGGCGCTCGCGCGCAGGAATAAAGGCGGGATCGGCTTGTAGTCGAACTCGGTTTCGAGCCCTTCACCAGACTTACGCGCCCTTTGACGATCACGGTAGCGCAGAATTCCGCCTGGCTTGCTACCGATTTGGCATCGCAAATGTCCCTATGCGAGGCAAGCCCGCCTGGCCGCGGAAGCAAGGTTAATTCACGATATCGGTTCCGTTCTCGCGATCATCGCGTAGATTGGTCGCAACGGTATCGTGGATACGAAAACTTGGGGGACTGGGGCATGCGGGGATTGAAGGACAAGGTCGCGGTGATCGCGGGCGGGGCGACGGGAATTGGCGCGGCGACCGCAGTTCGGTTGGCCGAGGAAGGGGTCGCCGTCGTTATCGGGGACATCAATCTAGAAGGGGCCGTGGCCGTCGCGGGGCGAATCACCAAGACCGGCGGACAGGCCGCGGCGGTTCGCTTCGATGTCAGCGACGATTCTTCGGTACGCGAGTTGATCGCCGCCGCGGTCCAAGCCTATGGCGGTATCGACTTCATCCATGTCAACGCCGCCGATCTGTCGCTGTGCTTGACCGACACCGATGCAGTCGATGTCGCGCTCGATCTGTTCG
Source organism: Rhodospirillales bacterium (assembly GCA_003165335.1). Classification (GTDB taxonomy): domain Bacteria; phylum Pseudomonadota; class Alphaproteobacteria; order BOG-932; family Roseiterribacteraceae; genus BOG-932. The sequence goes on from PLTD01000022.1 coordinate 19,867, forward strand.
ACCGTACGATCGCCGTCAATCTGCGCGGGCATCTCCTATGTACCCGCCACGCCATACCCGAATTGCTGAAGCGCGGCGGCGGCGCCATCGTCTATACCTCATCGGGCGCCGCCTATGTCGGTGAGCCTGAACGCGTCTCCTACGCCGTGTCGAAATCGGGCATCAATGCGCTGATGCGCCACGTGGCGTCGCGCTGGGGCAAGGACGGCATCCGCTCCAACGCCATCGCGCCGGGATTGGTACTGACCGATGGCTCGCGCGCCAGCATGGACGCCGAAGCGCAGGAGAGGATGCTGGCGCTCGGACGCAGCACGCGTTTGGGCACGCCGGACGATATTGCCTCGATGGTGGCCTTGTTGTTCTCCGACGACGGCGAATGGGTGAACGGCCAGGTCATCAGCGTCGACGGCGGCATCACCATGCGGGGATGATGCCTAGCCCCGCCTCCACCACCGCCTCAGCGCCACAAGGCCCCAAATCGCCTCAACCAGGCCGAAAGGCCAGGCGCCCTGGAAGAAACCATAGGCCGAGCCCAGCCAGCATGCGCCAGCAAAGGCCAGTGTGAACCAGCGGCTGCGGTCTTCCAGTGCGTAGGTGACCAACATCGCGGTGACCGCGAACAGGCCGAACAGGGTCAGCGGATCGAACATCGCGCGATTATAGGGAGGATAGCCCCATCGCAAACGACTATTCTCGGAAAAGCCTAGCCGCCGTTTTGGCTGCGCAAACTGAGAATATAGCTCACCATGTCCGCCAGGGCCGTCGCAGATAAATGAGGAATCGGCATCAATCTGGGGAGAAGATTCGCAGGCCTCTGATGTCTGACGCTTAGCGAGTCGCGAAGCGACGCAGCCGTAGTGCCGGGTGCGTTTGCGATGTGATCGAATGACGGCCCCTGTATATTCCCGGTGGTAAAGGTTTGGTGGGCCTCGACATTATGGCATGAGGCGCAGTGATCGAGGGCGTATGCACGGCCATTGGCCGAACTGCCGATATTCGGTTGGCCCTGCGCGGCCATCGGAACCAGCAGGAGAACGCCGCACAGGGAACTCTTCAGTCGAGAGGAAAAGCCGACCTTAGGGAATCGTGTCTTTTGGCCATATTCCCGATCTTGCCTGATCGGATTGCTGACCTGTTTTGACGTCGACATTTTGATTTCCCCGGCAAGTTTGAACATTGTCCCCATAATGCGGGCTGATCGTGGGGCAGTTCGAAACCAGATGGCGAGTTCAACCACTAACCACGCTGCATCGAGCCGAAATTGCAGGGACAAGTCTTCTCGAGCACTAACTCCATCCAATTGCGCACAAACCCGCCCGCGCTGGTATCCTCGGAAAATACCTAGATGTGAGTCGCCATAAGCCCCCAGAACTTCAGGCATTGGCGAACCAAGGGAGAATAAGCCCATGCCAAACGACTATTCGCCGGAACGCCTTGCCGACCGGGCGCAGATTCAAGACGTCATGTATCGTTGGTGCCGCGCCATCGACCGGCTGGACATCGTCGCGATCCGTGGTGTCTTCCACCCGGATGCGATCGATAATCACGGCCCCTTCGTCGGCGGCGTCGACGCTTTGATCGCCTGGCTCACCAACCGGCACCGCAAAATCCCGTTCTCGATGCATATGATCAGCAACATTCTGATCGAATTCGCCGCTACCGATCGCGCGCTTGTCGAAACTTATATTTTTGCGACACTGCGCTATTCGCCCGAAGGTAAAGCCGAACTGGCAGCCTTCACCGGCGGCGTTGCGGGCGCTCAAGGTGTTTCTACAGATTCCCTCTCATGGGCCCGCTATATCGACCGGTTCGAACGGCGCGGCGGCGAATGGCGTATCGCCCATCGCACCGTCACCTTCGATTCCGGCATCATGGCCGACGTCGCAGAGAACGCCCCCAAATTCGACCCCAACTGGGCCGTCGGCCGCCGAGACATGGACGACCCTATCTATAAGGAGCGCGCGGCAATGGGGTTGGCATAGTGATTAAGCAGGAACGTACGTCACCCTGATCACGTCCTCGCCAATCAGGTCGCTGGCCACAAGGCGGAGCGACGGCCGGGGGCTGGCGAAGAATGGCATGCCGCGACCCAGCACGACGGGGTGGAAGTAGAGTCTATACTCATCGATAAGACCAAGGTCGGTCAGTCTTCGCGCCAGGTCTGGTCCGGAAACTGCAATCTCCCCAACGAGCCGAGCCTTGAGCCCGCGTATAGCCGCCTCGAAGTCATCCTCGACAAGTGTGGCGTTGGGACCGACCGACTTCATCGAGCGCGACACGACCCACTTCGGTTGGCGCCGCCACGCCGCCGCGAACTCGCGTTCCTCCACGCCCCATTCAGGACGGTCTTCTTCCCAATATCGCATGACCTCGTACATGCGTCGGCCGTACACACTGCCGGTCAGGTCGCGCACATGCTCCGTCCAGTGACGAAAGAGCGCCGGGCATGTCCGCATTTCAAGGTGGTCGACGTAGCCGTCCAGGGACTGGTTCATTCCAAAGACGAGCTTTGCCATGTTAGAGACCGACCTTCCTAATCCTCGCCCAGTTCAGCCGCGACCGAGCTTCCCAGATAGCGGTCGAGCGTCTGGTGCATATGGCCGATGCGGATCTCCGACGGAGTCAGGTTGAGCACCTCAACACCGGGTTGCGACATGCCGCGCTGCAGGCGGGGCAGAAGTTCGACATCCTGCATCATCACCCGGCCAAAGGCCGCCGCCGCCTCAGGGGTAATGGTGCTCGCAACCGGTTTCACATGCATAGCAGCATGCCCTGGCGGCAGCAGGTCAAAGCTCCACAGATCGAAATAGCAGGTGTCGGGCGTATCGCCGGGGCGGGCGCGGTTAATGCCGATCCAGCCGGCAAAAATATTGAAGATAAGGTTTGGAAAAACATAATAGTGAAAATCGTTGAGGATGTGACGCTGGTCCAGATCCGCGTAAATGGGGCTGAGAGTCCGCAGATGGTCGCCGACCAACCGCGTTAGAACGTCCTTTAGAGTATCGCCTTGCTGGATCGCAGGCATGGGTGGCGGCGCGCTGGGATCGACGGCGAGCGTTCCGCCGATGCGATGGCCTACATTCTCAATGAAGGCACGCCACATGGCGTCGTCATCGTGCTTGAGCCGGGGGCTGGGAACGCCGAACGTCTGTTCGAAGTAAGAATGCCGGTCGAACAGCCGGATCGGCACGTTGACATCGTCGGCGGCGGGCAGAAGCTGTGGATGGACGGTATGAATGTGATAGACCTCATTGAAGGCATCCATTACCAGCTTCCAGTTGCATGCGATCGGAATGGTGATGACGTGACGGCAGGTGAATTGCTCCATGCCGACCCAAGCGAGTTCGCCCGGCACGACGCCAAGGAATTCCTCCAGGCTTTCGCCCTCGCTGCGCCAATCGACGAAGATCATGCCGGCCCAAACGCCGAGCCGAAGCGACTTCAGGTCGAACTTTCCGCTGCCGCCTCGCCTGCCGGCCAAATCGAATGTCCAGCCATGAAAAGGACAGGTAATCGCGTTCAGGCCGCAGCCCGCCCCGTCGAGCAGAGGGCTCGCGCGATGGGTGCATGCATTCTGAAAGGCGCGCAACGCCCCGTCCTGACCACGAACGATAATCGCCGACATCGCGCCCAGCCGATATTCCCACCAATCTCCGGGGTTGGGGACGCAATCCACCGTACAGGCAAACTGCCAGACCTGCGGCCACAGATGTGCCGCCTCCCGATCCTGCCAGGCCCGGTCGACATAGCGGGCAGCCGGGATCCGGCGCAGAATTTCGTCAGAGTGGACCGTATCCATCAATACCCCTCCGGCGTTTCGTAGGCCTCGGGAAAATTATGACGGAAGGCCAGCCGCTCGGTCCGCTTGGCGATCTTCCAATCCTTACCCGCGCGCACCAGTTCGTCCTCAAACCAGATTCCGCTGAACGCGATCTGCCGCCCGCCGCCCGGCGAAGCGAGCGAGATCGGGATCAGCTGAAGCTCCCGCGTTTCTGCGCGGTCGCCGTTGAGCGTGATTTCGATGTTGGTGATGAAATGCTGGTAGGCCGGAACCGGAAAATTCTCGCACACCTTGATGAACCAGGCGCCTACCTCGTCGCGTCGTCCCCTAATGGCGCCGTTTTCGCGCCAGTCAATGTCGGCATCGTCGGTAAAGCAGCTGTGCCAAAGCGCCCAGTCCCGCGTATCGATGGCCCGCGCCTCGCGGTGCAGCAGATCCTGAATGCGAACGCGATCCCGCATCTCGTGAAAATCGCGCACATCCTCCGCGCTTAATTCCATCTACCCGTCCCTCCCCGATCATTAAGCGCCGCCACGGTTTAGCATTGTGCGGCTTGCCTGTGAGGGGATCAGCATAGTCCCAAAGGTCGGACGATCGGAACTGCAGATTGGTCTACCGGATGCTTCAAATTGCACTGGCGCTAATACGCGAACTCTTCGAACACCGGGTCGAGCGAGCCCTGCCACCGGTCGTTATAGAGCTTCAGCATAACGTCGGCCTGGGTCATGCCGGCCTCCACGATGCGGTCGAGGGGATCGAGGAATATACCCTCGTCGGCGCCGTCGGTATTCAGCCGCGCTCGCACTTTGAGCCCGGCGCGTGAAACAGCGAGCAGGTCGCGGGCTACATCCTGTACCGTGCGTCCGGCAATTTTTGCCGCCAAGGCGTCGCGTGGCACGGCCGCCTTCAATTCGGCCCTGTCCTGCTCGGTCCAGCCTTTTACCAGATCCCAGGCGGCATCGAGCGCACCCTTGTCGTAGAGCAGGCCGGTCCAGAAAGCGGGCAGCGCGTCGATATGGCTGGCAGGGCCGCCGTCGCCGCCGCGCATTTCTAGATATTTCTTGAGACGGACCTCGGGGAAGATCGTCGTCAGATGATCGGCCCAATCGCTCATCGTCGGCATTTCGCCGGGCAGACCCGGCAGTTTCCCGGCGATGAAGTCGCGGAACGATTGGCCGGAGACGTCGATATAGCCGCCGTCGCGCAGAACGAAATACATCGGCACGTCCAGCGCATAATCGACATAGCGCTCGAAGCCAAAACCGTCCTCGAAGACGAAAGGCAGGTCGCCGGTGCGGTCTGGGTCGACATCCGTCCAGACCTGGGCGCGGCGGCTCTTGAAGCCGCTGGGCTTGCCCTCCTTGAAGGGCGAACTGGCGAACAAGGCGGTCGCGATCGGCTGGAGCGCTAGCGAAACCCGGAATTTCTTGGCCATGCAGACTTCGGATTCGAAGTCGAGATTGGCCTGGATAGTGCAAGTGCGCAGCATCATGTCATGCCCCTCGCCGCCCCGCTTGGGCATATAGGCGCGCATGATCGCGTAGCGACCCTTAGGCATCCATTGGGCCTTTTCGCGGGTCAGCGTCGGGTGAAAACCCAGCCCCAGAGCACCGATGCCCAGCGGGCCGGCAATCTCCGCGACCTGGGCCAGGTGCGTCGCGGTCTCGGCCGCCGTTTCATGGATGGAATCCAGCGGCGCGCCGGACAGTTCGAACTGTCCGCCCGGCTCCAGCGAGATATTGGCAAGGCCCTGGGTCAACCCGATCAGCGTTTCGCCCTCATGGACGCCTTTCCAGCCGAACCGCATCAGCCCTTCCAGCAAGGCCCGTACGCCGTCGTCCCCGCCATAGGCGATCGGCCCGCGTCCGGCTTTGCGGAACAGGAATTTCTCGTGTTCGGTCCCAACCCGCCATTCGGACGCGGGTTTGCAACCGCTTTCCAAATAGGCGGCAAGCTGCCGTCTATCGGAAACGATTTCGTTGCCCGCGTTGGAAGCTACAGACATCGATCGCCTCAGAGACTGGACCTAGGACACGAATTCATTACGGAACGGCGGACGGGAATCCGCCCCCGCGCCATCGCCTGCCAATGCCTGCCAACAGGCAAGGGCGACGACCGCCGCGGTTTCGGCCCGGAGCAACCGGGGACCGAGACCGACGGCGACAACAAACGGAAGTTTGCGCAAGGCGTCAAGCTCGCTGGCTGCAAAGCCGCCCTCCGGCCCGATCAGGAAGCCCGCGGGCCTACCCCGATGGGCCAGCACCGCATCGGCGATCGGCAGCGCCGCACCGGCCTCCGCGCATACGAACAAGGTCCGCTCGCGCGGCCATTCCTGCAGCATTTTCTCGAGCTGAAGCGCATTGCGAACGACCGGCACGTCAAGCCGTTCGGTCTGTTCCGCCGCCTCGATCGCGATATTGGTCAGCCGTTCGACATTCACCCGCGCAGGTTCGGCGCGGCGCGTCATCACCGGCCACAGCAGCGAAACGCCGAGCTCGGTCGCCTTTTCGGCGATGAAATCAGTTCGCGCGCGCTTCACCGGGGCAAAGGCGAGCCACAGGTCCGGACTCGCCGCCTGCGGCCTTCGCTGCATGTCGAGAGCGATCTCGGCCGTGTTGCGGCCGAGGCTGTGCACCCGGCCCAGCCACTCGCCGTCTCGGCCGTTGAACAGCCCGACCTCGTCGCCCAGCGATCGGCGCATGACATTTTTGATATAATGCGTGCGGTCTCCGTCGAGCGCGACACGCCGACCGGGTTCAAGATCATCCACAACGAATAGCCGAGGTATCATGATGCGCTCTATAATCGCTCTGCCGCCGACAGGCCATAGTTCGATCTGATTGCCCCGCAATCCCAGGAAGCATAGCTAGCCATTCCCTTAGCCCCTATGATCGCTCCATGACCGACATCTCCAACACTCCCCATACCGATATGGTCCAGGACAGCTGGATCGACCGGCGAATGCCGGGCTGGACCCGGCCCTATTTCAAGCTTGCGCGGCTGGACCGGCCGACGGGCATCTGGCTGCTGTTGCTGCCCTGCTGGTGGGCGATTGCGCTGGCCAGCCCAACCGCGGCAACCGGCATCGGTATGACCGTACTGTTCACCATCGGCGCGGTCGTGATGCGCAGCGCAGGCTGCACGGTGAACGATATTATCGACCGCAAGATCGACGCGCAGGTCGAACGCACCCGCGGCCGTCCCCTGCCCTCGGGCCAGATCGGCGTCTTCGGCGCATCGATCTTCCTCATACTCCTCCTGCTGCTCGGGCTGGGTGTTCTGATCCAACTTAACCACCTGACGATGATTTTAGGCGTGGCGTCCCTGCTTCTCGTCGGCGTCTATCCGCTGATGAAGCGACTGACCTGGTGGCCGCAGGCCTTCCTGGGGCTTACCTTCAACTGGGGCGCCATAATGGGCTGGTCCGCCTCTACCGACCGGGTCGGCATCGGCGCGCTGCTACTCTATGCCGCCGGCTTCTGCTGGACCATGATCTATGACACGATTTACGCCCATCAGGACGCCCGAGACGACGAAACGGCTGGGGTCAAGTCGACGGCGCTGTGGTTCGGCACCTTCAGCCGCCTGTGGCTGATCGGTTTCGCCGTCGTCATGCTGGCTTTGATCGAACTGGCCGGCGATGTCGCCGGATTGGGCCCGATATTCCAATATATGTTGATTCCGATAATCGCTCACCTAGCCTGGCTGGTGCTACTGTGGAAGATCGACGATCCGCGCGATTGCCTGCGCCGGTTTCAGGCAAGCCGCTGGACAGGACTCTTGGTTGTCGCCGCCTTCGTGCTGGGGCGCATCTTCCGTTGACCGACCGCCATGCCAGGTTCGTCCGCGACAACACGGTCACTGTGGCCGCATCCCTGGTTCCGGAAATTACCCTCCATCTCGCCTCAGAAGTGACGCCCCTGTGGCACGCGACCGAAGCGGCGCTCGAAAAAGAGGGATTGCCGCCGCCCTATTGGGCCTTCGCCTGGCCGGGCGGCCAGACATTCGCCCGGCTGCTGCTGGACCGGCCGGAATTGGTGCGGGGCCGCACGGTGCTGGATTTCGCGGCCGGCTGCGGGATCGCGGCCATCGCCGCAGTCAAATCAGGCGCGGTTCGGGTGACCGCCTGCGACATCGATTCTTTTGCAACCGCCGCCATCGGCCTCAATGCCGCACTTAACGATGTCGCACTCGATATCACCGACAGCGATCTCCTGGCCGCGCCCCCCGCATCCTGGGATCTGATTCTGGCCGGGGACGTGTGTTATGAGCGGCCGATGGCCGAACGGACGCTCGTATGGCTCAATCAGGCAGTCGCCCATGGCGCCGAGGTACTGATCGCCGACCCCGGCCGCGCCTATCTGCCCAAAGGCGGCCTGCTCGAGATCGGCCGCTACGATGTTCCGACCTCGCTCGACCTCGAAAATCGCAAGATCATGACCACTGTCATATATCGGTACACGCCGACACTCTGCTAAAGCCCAGCCCTGCCCTCTCAGGAAATCCGCATCAGCATGACCACCGATCTGCTCTCGCTTCTCGACGATACGATCCGCCGCGCCATCAAAGGCGGCGCCGACGCCGCCGATGCCCTGGCCTATGACAGCCAGTCGCTCAGCATCGCCCGCCGGCTGGACAAGCCCGAACGGCTCGAGCGCTCGGAATCGCGCGATCTCGGCCTGCGGGTATTCGTCGGGCAGCGTCAGGCTATGGTCTCCACCAGCGAGCGCACACCACAAGCCCTGGCCGAACTGGTCGAACGCGCGGTGGCAATGGCCCGAGTCGTGCCGCAGGACCCCTATTGCGGCCTCGCCGATCCGTCTCAACTGGCGCGCAATTGGGGCGATTTCGACATGGCCGACCCGGTCGAGCCGTCGGTCGACGCGATGATCGCCCAGGCTGCCGAAGCTGAAGCCGCAGCGGTTGCCGTCAAAGGCGTCACCAATTCCGAGGGCGCCGAGGCCGGCTGGGGCCGCAGCGACATCGCGCTCGTCGCATCAAACGGCTTTGCCGCATCTTATGCCCGCACCAGCCACAGCCTTTCGGTTTCGGTCCTCGCCGGCGAGGGCGCGGGTATGGAGCGCGATTACGACTTCACATCCGCGGTTCATGCCGAAGACCTCAAAGGCGCGGCTGAAATCGGCCGCTCCGCGGGCGAGAGGGCGGTGCGGCGGCTGAACCCGCGTAAAGGCACGACAGCGACCCTGCCGATCATATTCGATCCGCGCGTTTCCAACGGCTTCATCAGCGGACTGGCCGGCGCGATTTCCGGGCCGTCCGTCGCCCGCGGCACCTCGTTTCTCAGAGACAAGATGGGCGCGCAACTTTTCGCTGCGGGCATCTCGATCGTGGACGACCCCTTCCTGGTGCGCGGCCTGCGCTCGCGTCCCTTCGACGGCGAAGGCGTCGCTCCGCAGCGCCGCGCGATTATCGAAGACGGCAGACTGACCACTTGGTTTCTCGACCTGCGTTCGGCGCGCCAGCTCGGTCTTACCACGACAGGTCATGCGGCGCGGGGCACCGGCGGACCGCCCTCGCCATCGCCCAGCAACCTGGCACTCATGCCCGGCCGTCAGACGCCGGCCGAACTGATCGGCGAGATCGAAAACGGCTTTTATGTCACGGAAATGATGGGCATGGGGCTGAACGGCGTGACGGGAGACTACAGCCGCGGCGCAGCCGGCTTCTGGATCGAAAACGGGCAATTGACCTACCCGGTCAGCGAGATGACCGTCGCAGGCAATCTGAAGGACTTGTTCCCGCGCCTGACCCCGGCTAACGACCTGATCCGTCGCTATGGAATCGACGCGCCGACAATCCGCATCGACGGCATGACTGTGGCCGGCCGCTAAACTCAGTACGGGCGATTTATCGCATCTGCCCTGCCTTTCAGGCCTAGCCAATTTGCGAGTCGTTTCTGTATACCCCAGCGCGATTGTAGTGCCCGGAGGAAGCAGATGCTTGGTGAGACCGAGGGTGCGCGGCGTTACAGAACGATCTGGCTGTCGGACATCCATCTCGGCACCAAAGGGTGTCAGGCGGAACTTCTGCTGGAGTTCCTGCGCGAAACAGAATCCGAAAATCTTTTTCTCGTCGGCGACATCGTCGACGGATGGCGTCTGACCAAGGCCTGGTACTGGCCCCAGGCCCATAACGACGTGGTGCAGAAAGTGCTGAGAAAGGCGCGAAAGGGCACCAAGGTCACCTATATTCCGGGCAATCACGACGAAGGCTTCCGCCAATATTGCGGAATGGACTTCGGCGAAAACATTCTGGTTTCCGACGACGTCATCCACACAATGAAGGATGGGCGGCGCTTTTTGATCACCCACGGCGATAAATTCGACGCGGTGATGAATTATGCCAGGTGGCTCGCAAAGCTTGGCGACTATGCCTACTCGATAGCGATCATGATCAACGTCTGGTTCAATCTCATCCGCCGCAAGCTGGACCTGCCTTATTGGTCGCTGTCCGCCTATCTGAAGCACAAGGTGAAAAACGCGGTCGAGTTTATCGGCGCCTATGAGACCGTGCTCGCCGACGAGGCGCGCCGGCACAATGTCCAGGGCGTTATCTGCGGCCATATCCACCACGCCCAGATGCGCGATATCAACGGCATCACCTATTGCAACGACGGCGATTGGGTCGAAAGCTGCACGGCCCTTGTCGAGCACGAAAACGGGGAACTGGAAATATTGAACTGGTCGGTTCTGCGACTCGAACAATCACTTGATCGCGCCGCTGCCTGATCTACGGCAACATAATTGAGAATCCTGTTCATTACGGATGCCTGGCATCCGCAAATCAACGGCGTCGTCCGCACGCTGAGTACGACCGGCCGCGAATTGGAGAAGATGGGCCATACTGTCGCCTTTATCGGGCCCGACCAGTTCGCGACCATGGCTCTGCCGGGTTATAAGGAGATCAGGATAGCCCTGATGCCTCGGCGAAAGCTGGAGCGATTGATCGCCGAGTTTCAACCTCAGGCCATCCATATTGCCACCGAAGGCCCTCTTGGCTGGGCCGGCCGCGCCATTTGCCGCCGCAAAGCCTATATGTTTACGACCTCCTACCACACCTGTTTTCCGGAATATCTGTCCGAACGCCTGCCGATACCGCAGTGGCTGTCCTATGCCGTGCTGCGCCGATTTCACAGTGCCTCCTCCGCCGTCATGGTCGCGACGCCCACCTTGGCCCGCATGCTGACCGAACGCGGCTTCAAGAACCTGAAACGCTGGACGCGTGGCGTCGATACCGATTTATTTCGGCCGCGCTCGAAAGATTTTCTGGACGCGCCGCGGCCGATTTCGATCTGCGTGGGCCGCGTGTCGGTGGAGAAGAATATCGAGGCATTCCTGTCACTCGACCTGCCCGGCACCAAATATGTCGTTGGCGGCGGACCGATGCTTGCAAGCCTGAAACGCCGCTACCCCGAGGTGCGATTTGCCGGTCCGCGAGACGGCGAAGAGCTTGCATCTTATTTCGCGGCAGCAGATGTCTTCGTTTTCCCGTCGCGAACCGATACGTTCGGCCTCGTAATGCTGGAGGCGCTGGCGTCGGGCATACCTGTCGCGGCCTTTCCAGTACAGGGACCGCTCGACGTGATCGGCGGCCATGATATCGGGGTTTTGGATGATGATCTGGGCAGCGCTGTCGGAAGGGCACTCAAAATCGACCCGGCGCGATGTCGCGACTTCGCTCTCGAACATTCCTGGCAGGCCGCTGCGAGTCAGTTCCTGAACAATGTCCAGCCCTGTGCCCAAGACTGAGTCTGAGCAGCGTTCGATTCTGCTGATCACCTATAAAGCGCTGCTCGAAGCTGGCGGTCCGCTGCTCGAGTTCTATCTCCGCCGCCGTCTGCGCGCCGGACGGGAAGATGCTTTGCGATTTGCCGAACGGCACGGCGTACCCTCCATTGCGCGGCCCGCTGGATTCCTGATTTGGTTCCATGCCGCAAGCGTCGGAGAATCGATGTCGATGCTGCGGCTGGTCGATCGCCTTCTGGCGGAACGACACGATCTCAGCATTCTGGTTACCACCGGAACCGTCACCTCCGCAGCGATGGTCGCCGACCGCTTGGGCAATCAGGTCATACACCAATATATCCCGGTCGATCGGCCCAGTTGGGTCGATCGATTTCTGGAACACTGGCATCCCGACTGCGCCATTTGGATCGAATCGGAGATATGGCCCAATCTCCTGAACGGCATCGCCACGCGGCGGATTCCCGCCGCACTGGTCAATGCGAGGATGTCGGCGCGGTCGCATGCACGCTGGTCGCTGGCCCCCAAGACCATCCGTCGGCTGCTGTCGACATTCGATCTCTGTCTGGCACAGACCGAGGAAGAAGCGGTCCGGCTCGGCGCACTGGGCGCCCGCGACGTGCGCTATGTCGGTCACCTGAAATTCGCTGCCGAACCCTTGCCTGCCGGCGCGGAGGCGCTTGACGAGCTGAAATCGGCAATTGGCAATCGGCCGCTTTGGGTCCTTGCCTCCTCGCACGAGGGCGAGGAAGAAATCGCGATCGAGGCGCATCTGCGCCTGGCCGCACGTTTCCCTGACCTGCTGACGGTTATCGTTCCACGCCACACCAAGCGGGGCGGCTCAATAGCGGATCGTGCACGCGAAGCCGATCTGACAGTATCTCTGCGTTCAGGTGGCCTTCCGCCGAATATGAAAGATTCCATATATATCGCTGATAGTATGGGAGAACTTGGTCTTTGGTATCGACTAACCGGGATCGCCTGCATCGGCGGGTCGCTGGTTCCGGTCGGTGGGCATAATCCGATCGAGGCGGCTCAACTGGGGTGCGCGCTGATCTACGGACCGCATATGTATAGCGTACCGGGTGTAGCCGCAGAGCTGCAGGCCGAACATGCCGCTATCGTCGTCACCGATGCGCAATCTCTCGCTGAAACGATCGGCCGGTTGCTTGAGGACAGGCCCGAGGCTTTGGCCATGGCGGCAGCGGCACGCGGCATCGCGGAGCGCAATCGGCATGTCCTGGATCGCGCCTTCTTGGCACTGGACCCGCTGATAGACCGCGCGGCTCGCGACCGGGCCGGAAAATGAATTCTCCCGCATTTTGGAACAGCCGAACGGCGCTGACCGGACGCCTCCTGGCCCCTTTAGGCTGGATCTATGCTGGAACGACCGCTTGGCGGCTGGCCCATAGCCGCCCCTGGCAAGCCCCGGTGCCGGTGATTTGCGTCGGAAATCTGACCGCGGGAGGCTCGGGCAAAACCCCCGTCGTCCGCGATCTTGGCATACGGCTCCAGGAGCTTGGCCTGAAGCCGGGCATTCTCTCACGCGGCTATGGCGGAGCCGAGCGCGGCCCGCTCAAGATCGATCCGGGTCGCCACAATGCAGCCCAGGTCGGAGACGAGCCGCTTATGCTGGCGCGCGACATTCCCTGCTGGATCGCCGCCGACCGGGCTGACGGCGCGCGCGCTATGATCGCCGATGGTGTCGGGGTCATCGTGATGGATGATGGGTTGCAAAACCCCACGCTGGTCCAGGATTTGAAATTGGTCGTGGTGGATGGCGAAGTCGGGTTCGGCAACGGCCGCGCTATCCCCGCCGGCCCGCTGCGCGAAACGCTCCAAAGCGGCATCGCGCGAGCCGACGCGCTGATCGTCGTCGGTCGGGATAAGCAAAATCTGACTGGAACTTACTCTAATAATTTAAATGTCTTACATGCAGATACTGAGCTCATTTCTGAAGGCGATCTGCCGTTGGGCCGCCTCGTTGCATTCGCCGGCATCGGACGGCCGGATAAATTCCGGGCGAGCCTGATCGCGAAGAACGCAGAGATTGCCGCCTTCCATGAATTCGCGGACCACCACCCCTATAGCGAGAATGAACTTGCGGCCCTATCCGAAGAAGCCGCAGCACTGCGAGCCCGGCTGGTCACCACAGAAAAGGACTGGGTTCGCCTGAACTCTACATGGCGCCGTAAAATCAGTCAGATAGAGATTCTTCTTTCATGGGATAATGAAGATGCTCTGTCATCCCTGCTGAACAGGGTTATGCGCCATGACTGAGCGCAGTCGGGGGCGCCGGATCGCGTATTTCGGTCAGGCAGTGGTACTTGCAATATTTCTCGCAATCTGCCGGATTTTGCCGATCGATTGGGCGTCAGGTTTCGGCGGCTTTCTTGGCCGAACGATCGGCCCCTTTATGGGTCAAAGCCGCAAAGCGAACCGCAACCTGGCGCGCGCGCTACCGGAATTGTCACCCGAGCGGAACCGACAGATCATTAAAGGCATGTGGGACAATTTAGGCCGCGTCATCGCCGAATATCCTCACCTGCCCTGCATCTGCGCGCGTTTGGAGGGCGGCCGGGTCGAAATCGAGGGGCTGGACATCATCCGCGCGCTCGCCACCGATGGAAAGCCGGGCATATTGTTCGGCGCGCATCTCGCCAATTGGGAAGTACAGCCCTTCATCGCTCGCCATACCGGGCTTGAATTGGGCTTGATCTACCGGGCGCCAAACAACGAATGGGTCGACGGTCTGCTTCGCCGCCTGCGCGACACACCGCTGCTGTTCCGCAAAGGACAGGAGGGTGCGAAGGCGCTGTACAGCCTTCTGCGGCGGGGCGGACATGCGGCGATGCTGGTCGACCAGAAGATGAACGATGGCATCCCGGTGCCGTTCTTCGGCCGTGACGCCATGACGGCCCCGGCGATCGCGCAGTTCGCCGTGCGGCTCGGCTGCGTTCTCGTACCCGTGCGCACGGAGCGGCTGAATGGTGCGCGCTTCCGAATCACCGTTTACCCACCGCTCGAACTGCCATCGACGGGCGATCGCACAGCCGACGAGCGGGCGATAATGGTCGGGATCAATGCAACCCTAGAAGGATGGATACGGGCAAAGCCCGAACAATGGCTCTGGCTCCATCGGCGCTGGCCGGACTGAACCGCCCAGCCCAAAAAGCATAATATTTCTGTTATTTAGATGATGCAACAGATCGACGCATTCTGTGAATTGTGCATTGCAGAACCTTTCGTAATGTGTACTATATAAAAAGTGAACATCGAATCATCCGGTGAATTGGAGATATTGTTATGAGAATCACGTCAACGGCGCTGGCCGCATTCTTGGTTGTCGCTGCGGCCGCATCGATGCCCGCCACGGCAGCTACCGCCCTGTTTGCGACTGAAGCCGCTGCTACCCAGGCTTGCGCTGCCGATGAAGTGGTATGGGTCGACCTGGACCACGGCCGCTTCTATCACAAGGCCTCGGCAAGCTACGCCAAAGGCAATAACGGTGGTTATGCCTGCCTCAAGGGCGCGCACGCTCAGTATCGCGAAGCCCACGAGTAAGCTTTTTTGGCGCCGATATCGGTGCAAGGCATTTAGGGGCGGCCCCTTGGGGACCGCCCTTTTTGTTTGGCCAAATCTCTGAAATTCCTGCGGTTTTTTGCAGTGCACTCTGCGTCTGATTGGCATATTTGCATTTAATCATAAGACTATGCTAGGTGAGACTTATCGTTTCACCACCTGCGACATTGTGCGCCGCAGCAATTCGTGCGAAGCAGCCCATATAGAGGGTTGAGTAACTTTTCTACGTCCTGAAAATCCGAGGAGTTTGTCATGAAGATCGCATCCAGCGCGATTGCCATCGCCCTTCTAGCCGCCACAACCGCCGCTCTTCCGGCAGTTGCCGCGACCAGCCTTTTCGCCACCGAGCCCGCCGCTACTGCAGCTTGCGCGTCTGACGAAGTTGTATGGGTCGACCTCGACCACGGCCGCTTCTATCACAAGGCCCAGTCCAATTTCGCCAAAGGCAATAATGGCGGCTTTGCCTGCCTGAAGGCAGCTCACGCCCAGTATCGCGAAGCTCACGAGTAAGCATATCTGCGGCCGCCGTTGCGGCGGTTTCTGGACTATACACAGTAAAGGGGCGGTCCCAACAGGCCGCCCCTTTTTTGTTTAGGACATAAATATATGGCGATGCACAATTTTGATCTGCCGTATAACTATATTAATTAACATTGGGTTAGAGATATACATCTAGTCCGAATGGATGTGACATTGTGCGTTGCAGCATTTTCCATATATTGGGTTAGACTCTCGATCTATCCGGTAACGCGATGTTGCCGAACCCTCTAGGAGATTATGATGCGAATTCAGCATTGGGGCGCAGCTCTTCCTCTCGTCGCCGCCTTGGCGGCCGTGTCTCTGCCAGCCGGCGCTATGGGCAGCATGTACGCGACTGAGGCCCAAGCGGCTCAGGCATGCGCCGCCGACCCCGTCGTATGGGTCGATCTGGACCGCGGTCGGTTTTATCAAAAAACCCAGAGCGATTACGGCAAGAGCAAAAATGGCGGATATACCTGCCTGAAGGCGGCGCACGCCGATTACCGGCCGGGCCACGACTGATCGGCAGATGGGCTAGGATATCGACAAGGGCGGCCTCATAGGGGTCGCCCTTTTCATTTTCGGCTCAAAACAGCCGGCCTTGCGGCCCGGATTTCGGCGCCTCCGCCTTCACCGCGCGGGACCGCGCGGGCGTCTCGGCTGTACCGTCTAGCGTGGCGCCAACTTTACCGTCGTGGAACTCGATGGAAACCTCCGTCCCCGGAGAAGCATCGGTCGAAGAGCCGATCGCATGACCGGCCGAGTCGCTGACCAGCGCAAAGCCGCGCTTCAGCACACCCCGATAGGAATAGCTTTCAAGCAAATCTCCTAACCGCTGAAAACGCGCCTGTGCTGAATCGACCGACCGGCGGAAACCGGCGTCGAGGGAGCGCCCCTGCGTTTCGAGATGCCGCTTCATGTCTTGAATCTGCTGCAGCGGGTGGCGCAGCCGCGCGCCCCACGTCCCCACAGTCTGCGCCTGCCGATCGAAATAATTGCGTCTAGCCCCTTCCAATCGCTCTTCCAGTCCGTCCAGACGCTGGGCATGAGCCTCTATCGCATGACGCGGATTGCCCAGCCCGCGCTCCAGCGCCTGCAACTCGCTGCGCTTGAAGGCGACCGACCTTTCGATCTGAAACAGCAGGCGGGACGAACATTCCTCGACCCGGGCCAGCAATTGCAGCCGCACCGGCACAGCGAACTCTGCTGCCGCGGTCGGCGTAGGCGCCCTGACATCGGAGGCAAAATCAATCAATGTCGTATCGGTTTCATGGCCAACTGCGGAAATCAGCGGAATCGCGCTCGCCGCCGCAGCGCGCACGACTATCTCCTCGTTGAAGGCCATCAAATCTTCGATCGCTCCCCCGCCGCGCGCCACGATCAGCACGTCGGGACGGCGCGGCCAGCCAACCAATGGCAGGGCATTAAATCCATTGATCGCCGCCGCGACCTCCGCGGCGGCCGTCGCCCCCTGCACGGCAACCGGCCAGATCAGCACGTCGCGCGGAAACCGGTCGGCCAATCGGTGAAGAATGTCACGAATCACCGCCCCGGTCGGTGAGGTCACCACCCCGATCACACCCGGCAGGCTGGGCAGCGGACGCTTGCGGTCGCTGTCGAACAGCCCTTCGGCGGCAAGCTTCTTGCGCCTCTCCTCGATGAGCTTGAGCAGAGCCCCCTGCCCGGCCAGCTCCATCGACTCGATGACAAGCTGATAACTCGACCGCGCCGGATAGGTTGTGACCCTGCCGGTGCAGATAACTTCGATCCCGTCTTCGGGGATGAGGCCCAGACGCGACACTGCCGAGCGCCAGACGACTCCGTCGAGAACCGCGTCCTCGTCCTTGAGGCAGAGATAGATATGGCCCGACGTATGGCGCTTGACCCGCAACAGCTCGCCGCGCACCCGAACCAGCCCATAGGCGCCCTCGATCGTGCGCTTCACCGCCCGCGCCAACTCGCCGACGGTATAGGGGGTCAGGTTGTCGCCGACCGCGGGGCCGGCGTCCGCGTCAAGAAGACCGGGTTCAATTTGCGTGCTCATAGCGCCATGATACAAACCGCCCCGGAAAAAGCCATTTCAGGAAAAACGACATTGTGACGGATCGGCTCAATATCCTTCTGGTCGGAAGTGGCGGACGCGAACATGCCCTGGCGCTGCGCATCGCATCATCGCCGCTGACGGCGAATCTGACCGTCGCGCCAGGCAATGCCGGTATTGGCGAAATCGCCGAATGCGTTGCAATCGCAGCGGACGATGTACCGGGTCTGGTCGATTACGCCGCGCGGAACGCGATCGATTTCGTCATCGTCGGACCCGAAGTTGCCTTGGTTGCCGGGCTGGCCGACCGTCTGGCGGAGAAAAATATCCGCGCTTTCGGCCCCAACGCCGCCGCCGCCCTTCTGGAAGGCTCGAAATCCTTCATGAAGGATATTGTCGCCAAGTACGGCATTCCTACCGCCGCCTATGCGCGCTTCCGCGATCGTGATGCCGCCAAAGCCTATGTGATCGAGCACGGTATGCCGATCGTGATCAAGGCGGATGGCCTGGCGGCTGGCAAGGGCGTCACGATTGCCACTACGCCGGCGGAGGCGGAGGCAGCGATCGACGAGGCGCTGATCGGCGGCCGGTTCGGTGCCGCGGGCAGCGAAATCGTGATCGAAGAATTCATGACCGGCGAAGAAGCCAGCTATTTCGCCCTGGTTGATGGCGAAACCGTCGTGCCGCTTGGCGCAGCGCAGGACCATAAGGCTGTCGGCGACGGCGACACCGGCCCCAATACCGGCGGCATGGGCGCCTATAGCCCAGCCCCCGTCGTAACGCGGGAGCTGGAACGGCAAATCCTGAACGACATCCTGCGTCCGCTGGCAAGCGCGATGGTCGCTGAAGGTCGGCCATATCGCGGGGTCATCTTCGCCGGCTTGATGATCGTGCCCGGCCCGGCCGGCCCGAAGCCCCGGCTGATCGAGATCAACGTCCGTTTCGGTGACCCCGAATGCCAGGTGCTGATGGCGAGGTTGGAAAGCGACCCGGTCGCGCTGATGTTGGCCACGGCGGAGGGCCGGCTTGCCGATCTGCCGCCCGCACGCTGGAGCGACCAGGCCGCACTCACCGTCGTGCTCTGTGCCGAAGGCTACCCGGGAACTCCGGTAACCGGGACCGAGATCAAGGGTGTTGCAAAGGCCGCGGCGGTCGAGGGGGTGACGGTCTTTCATGCCGGCACCAAGCGCAGCGCGGACGGCAAGTTGCTGGCTTGCGGCGGCCGGGTTCTCAATATCGTCGCCACCGGCAGCGATGTCGCGCAGGCGAAGACGCGGGCCTATCGCGCGGTAGACCTTATCGACTGGCCGGGCGGGTTCTGCCGCCGCGATATCGGCTGGCGCGCCATCGAAAGGGAGGCTGTTTCGTGAGCAAACGCAAAACCCTGTCACGCTTCGACGTCGCAATTGTCGGTGGCGGCATCTCCGGCACGACATTTGCCGCCATCCTGGGCGGCGCCGGTCTCAGCGTCGCCCTGATCGAGCGGCAGGCGCAGGCCGCCCTCGAAAAGAGCGCCTACGACGGCCGCACGACCGCGATCACCTATGGTTCGCGCAAATTGCTTGAGGCGGCAGGGCTGTGGGACGACCTGGCGCCCGATGCCTGCCCGATCGACGATATTCGCGTCGCCGACGGCGCGTCATCCTTGTTTCTGCATTTCGATTCGCGCGAAGTCGGCAACGACCCGCTGGGGTCGATTCTTGAGAACCGCGTCATCCGCAAATCGCTGCACAAGCGAATCAACGCCATCAAGACCGTAACCCAGATCGCTCCTGCAACCGTCGCCGGACTGGATACGAGCGGCCCGCTGGCGTACCTCACACTCGAAGACGGCAGGCAAATAGCCGCCGATCTCGTCGTCGGGGCAGACGGCCGCGAGTCTTTTATCCGCGGCGCCGCCGGCATCGGAACGATCGGCTGGGCCTATAAGCAGCACGCCATCGTGACCGTCATGGGCCATGAGTTGCCCCACGAAAACGTCGCTGTGGAGAATTTCCTGCCGGCCGGTCCATTCGCGATCCTGCCGATGACCGATGCGCCCGACGGCACGCATCGCAGCTCGATCGTCTGGACCGACCATGTCGACGCGGTTCCGCTTTACGCGAAGCTGGATCGGCCGGCCTTCGAAGCCGAGTTGCAAAAGCGCGCCGGCGAGTGGCTGGGCCGGGTTTGGGAAATCGGACCGCGCTTCACCTATCCGCTGCAGCTTCGCCACGCCAAGCGCTATATCGCGCCCCGCGTTGCACTGATCGCCGATGCGGCCCATGTCATCCACCCGATCGCCGGCCAGGGCCTAAACCTCGGCATGCGCGACATCGACCTGCTGTCTGAGCTGCTGGTCGACCATCGCCGTTCCGGCCTGGATCTGGGCGATCCCTTGATGCTGAGGCGGTACGAGCGCGCGCGCAGAACGGACAATTTCGCTTTCAGCGCGACGACCGATATTCTCGACCGGCTGTTCTCCAACGACATCCCGCCGATCCGGGCGGCGCGCCGCATTGGGCTGGGCGCGGTCAACAGCATGCCCCCTCTGCGCCGCTTCTTCATGCGCCGCGCCATGGGCGCGTCCGGGGCGCTGTCGCGGCTGGGGCGCGGCGAAAGCCTATAGGCGGCGCAAAAACCCGCTCAGCGCCTCGTTATATAGCTCGCTACTTTCGACGAACGGCGAATGGCCTGCGCCCGGAATGATGCAAAGCTTCGCACCGCCCACGGCGGCCGCTGTCCCCTCGATCATCCAGGGCAGTGTCAGCTCGTCCTGATCGCCGACGATGAACAGTGTCGGCACGGGGAAAGCGGAATAATCGACAGGCAGCGCATCGCGCATCCTGCGATAGGGCTCGTAAATCTGATCGCCGCTGGGTACCGAAACGGTGCTCTCCAACCGCATCCGGCAAATTCCGCTGTAGAGGTAATTCAATTCCGGCTCTGCTTGCGCAAAGCCTGGAGCAAAGAGATGATCCAGAACCTGAAAACCGCCGGCAATCTTATCAATCATCTGGTCCGCCCAACGCGACAGGGACGCCGTCTGGAAACCGAAAGGCGTGTCGCTCATGACAAGCCCGCGGACCCGCTTTGGGTGCTGTTGCGCCACACCCGAAACCGCCATGCCGCCCATCGAATGACCGACCAGTATCGCGCGGTCGATTGCGAGATGGTCCATCAGCCCCAGAAGATGACCGGCTGGTGTCGGCATAGCGCTTGCCGCAGCCTTGCGCTCGGTCAGCCCGAAACCCTCCGCATCGTATGTCACGCAGCGAAATCGGTCTTTCAGCGCCGCAACCTGCTTCCACCAGCATAGATGATTGCCGTCGCCGCCATGGGCAAACACAAGCCAATCGCCTGCGCCCTCGACCTCGTAATAGACGCTGAGCCCATCGATTAGAATGCGCGGCATCAAGTTTCCCCTATCGGCTGCCGTTATTCGGCTTCTCTATCCCAGCGTTCCGTCAGCTTTTGAAGCTCGCGCGCCTGTCTCTTGTTCTCGATGTCCTGAATCATATTTGTTCTTCTCGGCAGCCCGACGACACGGGCGGCGCCTCGTCCTGCCCACGGCAGGTCGAATCGGCGACGAGACTGACGGCAAGACGCGACCAAAGCCAGAAACTCACGATGGTCGGCGTTCCAGCTTTCCTTCATCGTTTGGCTATATCCCACCGGTAGCCAGGGCGCACAGTGCTGCAGGCGCTCAAGAGCCGCTTTCAAATAGCGTTTTCTAATCGGCATCACATTCGCGCAGGCGTCGCGGTTCCAAATGACCAGCTGATAGTGGAACCGCTGAATGAAATACTCTGCATAAGACCAAACCATTTGCTCCAACGGCTGGACATCGACCTCTCGCTCGCGTGCGCAATAGATCCATTTTTCGCTGACACAGACAGGGATATCCGGGAAGTAATCGCACACGACTTGTGTATCGCCATGCGCGCTCATTGCGGCACTGAGCAAAGCCGACAAGATCCGGCGGCGCCTGTTAGCCTTCCATACGAAAAAACCGATCCAGACAATGGCGCCGGCCCCGAGCGTCACGCCAATGAGGAAAAAAACTGCGAATATGTCTCGGTCGCTCTCCTGCGCGATGCGCGGGTCCCCGATCAGCGCGACGATAATCAAACCCAGGACAGCGATAGCGAGTGCCAGCGGGTTGCCTGTCACGTCCATCCACAATCGCCGCAATGCCCTCTCGGCTCTCATGCGTGCGCCGTATGCTCTGGGGATAGAGATCGAACCTGTTCGGCGAAGGGGGTGAGCGCCACCGAAGCCCTTCGTCCAAAGACGACAGGCTGAGGCCGCGCTGCCGCGTCGAACATGAAGGCGTCGGCATTTGCGCAATCAACCGGCAACGGCAACGGTAAAATCCCCTCCATCAACGACCGGATTCGGGCATAACCGAGTGGCCTGACAGCGGGATTGGGGACGACGATCAGAATCCGCCTCGGGTCGACCAGTCTGGCGACCCGGACCGCTTCCCAGACCGTGCCTTCGCTGGTTTCGGGCAGCAACACGATCGCCGCCGCGCCGCGCACCAACTCATCGACTTTGCGCTGCCAGTTGTCGTCCGCCAGGTAAAGACGCGCCGCACCCAATGGCGCCAAGGCATCCCCAGGTGCGCCGACAGCGACAAAGGGTCCGATGCTTCGCAACGCTTGGGCAATGCGTCGCTCATGCGTTGCGGATGCTGACGATTGCATCACGGGCCGGCCGCCGATACGACGCCCGACAGGCAGGGCGTCGATGCGCCGCTCATCTTCATCGAAAGGTCTGAGATAAACCACCGGAGCGCGCTTATCACGACTTAGAACCGCCTCCGCGCTCGGCATCATCAGCTTGCGTCCGATCGAGGCAGCACCGACAGCAAAAACCAGCAGCAAGGCAGTGATTTCGAGGTCGTCCCGTTGGGTTAGCGGCGTGCGATCGACATGATAGGCATGGTTACCCCAGGCTACAGCAGCCCATACCAAAGCCGCGGCAACCAGGAACATCGTGATTCCGCCGGACTTGGAACGAAGCGGCTGGCTGGCCGGACGGCCGCGATTTCCATCAGTTTTGATCGGCTACTCCCCCATGGCGGCATAGTGCCCAGCGCTACGGCAATACCGCAAGAGCGCTCCTTGCTAAACTCAGGGTTTGCCGCCCCTACTCCAGCGCCTCGATCACGCGGATATCCCGCTCGGCGGAATTCGGGCCGAGAGCTTCGAGCGCCTTTTGATAGGCCGGGCTGTCATAGGCAGCCAACGCCTGTTCGACGCTGTCGAATTCGACCAGAACCGTGCGTTGATTAAGACCCTTTTCCTTGGTCACGACCGGAAGGCCGCGGGCGAGGAACCTGCCCCCCGCCGCCACGATGGCCGGCAGGGCAAGTTTGGCATAGTCCGTCATCGCGTCCGGGTTCGAAATCGAACGATAGCAACCGATCCAATAGGCTTTAGGCATAAGTCAGCTCCGCAATTCGTGTGTCGTCAGGCCGCGATCGATAGCGGATAATCCACCAGCGGAATATAGGCCGCTGCCCCGTTCCCCTGACGGCTTTCGAACAAGGTGAAGTGATCGACAGTAAAAGGCGGCGCCCGAAACAGCCCTTTCTGCTGGATAAAATTCATCGCCTCCACCATCGACGTGTCTTGCAGCCGGGCAAGCGTCACATGGGGCGTGAAGCTCCGGTCTTCGCGCGGCAAATCGACCAGACGCACAGCCCGGTTGGCTTTGCGGGCCAGTTGATGCAATGGCAGCGAAGGATCGACGCCGGCCCAAAGCACGCGAGGACGGCTTGTCGTCCCGAAATAATTTACGCCGGCCAGCGCGATATCGAAGGCGGGCATCGCGATCTTAGCCAGCATTTCATTCAGCTCCTCTGCCTGGGCGCGGCCTGATTCGCCGATAAAGCAGAGCGTCAGGTGATAGGTCTCGGGCGGCATCCACCGCGCACCCGGTACTCCGCCGGTCAAGGCTGAGAGACGCTCCCCGATTTCTCCGGGAATCCCGATGCCGACGAATAGGCGCATCTCAATTCGCTGGTGAAGCCGTGGGCAGCGCTTTTTCGACGGCCGGGGCCAGCAGCTTTGACACTATGGCCGCACCGTCCTTATTGGGATGCATCCCATCACCCTGGTTCAGCGCCGGGTTCAACGCCACCCCATTTAAAATGAAAGGATAAAGCGGCACGTCATATTTTTTGGCCAAGTCGGCGAAGATCGGGTCGAATTTTGCGTCATAGTCGGGCCCGAGATTGCGCGGTGCTATCATACCGCACAGCAGGACGGGTATCTTGGCCGCCTTCAGCCGCGCCAGAATCTGGTCGAGATTGGCCCGCGTCTTTTCCGGGTCCTGCCCGCGCAACGCGTCGTTGGCTCCAAGCTCCAGCAATATCAGGTCGGGCTTATCCGCCAGCGACCAATCCAGCCTCGCCAACCCGTCAGTCGTCGTGTCGCCGGATACGGCGGCATTGATCAGCTTAACATCGTGCCCATCGGCCTTCAGCAACCGTTCCAGCTGGCTTGGAATATTGTCGCTGTCCAACGAAAGCCCATAACCGGCAAACAGGCTGTCGCCGAAGGCCATGATCTTGATCGGCGCCGCCTGGGCGATAGCGCTTGCCATAAAGGTCAGGCAAAATGCGACAAGGGCGGTGCTAAGCCGCACCCCGAAACGATTGAACCGCGGCAGCGTCGCGCCATATCGCCTTGCACCATTCTTGGCCCGTCCGGAGCCGTTACCTATGCCCATTCCATCCTCATCTTCGGCGTCCGGCGCCATGCTTGACCTGGCCGACGTGCATCTAGAGCTGAGAAGCGCGGCCGGGATGGTCAATATCCTCAAGGGAATATCGCTCCAAGTCGAGGCCGGAGAGCGAGTCGGGCTGGTCGGGCCTTCCGGTTCTGGCAAATCCAGTCTGATGATGCTGATGGGGGGGCTGGAACGCCAGAGCAGCGGCCGGATCCGCGTTGCCGGCCACGACCTGTCCAAACTGGATGAAGACGGGCTGGCGCGGTTCCGCCGCGACAATGTCGGGATCGTTTTCCAGAACTTCCATCTGGTCCCGACGATGACCGCTCTCGAAAATGTCGCGCTTCCCGCCGAATTCGCCGGGCGCCAGGATGCCTTCGAACTTGCCGCCGAGGGGCTGAAAGCGGTGGGGTTGGGGCACCGGCTGGAGCATTATCCCGGGCAGCTTTCAGGCGGCGAGCAGCAGCGCACAGCGCTGGCCCGCGCCTTGGTCGCCAGCCCGAAATTGATTTTGGCTGACGAACCGACCGGCAATCTCGACGGTGATACCGGCCGGCACGTCATCGCCCTGTTGTTCGACCTGGCCCGGCGCAAGGGCACGACGCTGATCCTCATCACGCACGACAATGCCCTGGCGGAAAGCTGTGACCGAATCGTCCGGCTGGGCGACGGGCTGATCGTAGAGGACCGGACCGCCATAACCATTGCGGCGGCGCAATGAAAAAATTTCTACCGCTGACCCTGGCGCGGCGCGAATTGCGCGCTGGCGCAAAGGGTTTCCGCATCCTGATCGCTTGCCTGGCGCTGGGCGTCGGCACCATCGCCAGCGTTCAGTCACTGTCGCGGGACGTGCTGGGCGGCATCGAATCCCAGGGCCGCACCCTGCTGGGCGGCGATATCGCGATCCGCATGATCTATCACGGCGTGGATGCCGAACAGCTCGGCACGCTCGATGCGTTGGGGGCCGTGTCGGCTTCGGCCGATCTGCGCGGCATGACACGTAGCGAGGACAGCCAGAAATCGACGCTTGTAGAGGTCAAGGCGGTCGACAGAGCCTATCCCATGGTCGGCAAGGTGACCTTCCTACCACCTGCCGAAGCCTTGGACTTGCCTCACGCTCTGGCGCTTAGCGACGGTCTTTGGGGCGTAGCCGTCGACCAGGCGGTACTGGACCGCTTGGATGTGGGTGTCGGCGACCGCATAAAGCTCGGCACCCAGGATTTTCAAATCCGCGCAGTCATCGCCAAGGAGCCCGACAAAGTGGGCACCGGCGGCTTTACGCTCGGTCCGCGCTTCCTGATTGCGATGGATGCGCTGCCCGGAACAGGTCTGGAGCAGCCGGGGAGCCTCACCTATTATGACTACCGCCTGCTTTTGAAGCCCGACCAATCTGTCGCCGCCGCCGAAAAGGATTTGCGGGACCGCTATGGCGCGGCCGGCTGGCAAATTCGCGATACGCGCGACGCCGCTCCCGAAATCCGCAGTTTCGTTACCCGCCTGGCGACCTTCCTGACGCTTGTCGGGCTGACCGCGCTGCTGGTCGGCGGGGTCGGCGTCGGCAATGCCGTCAAATCCTATCTCGATGGGCGGATCGCGGTGATCGCGACGATGAAATGCCTGGGCGCATCGGGCCGGACCATCGCCTGGACCTATCTGATTCAGGTTATGGCTCTCTCGTCGGTCGGCATCGCCATCGGCGTGGGGCTCGGCGCATTGATTCCCTGGGCCTTCAGGGGGGTCATTGCCGATAATTTCCCGGTCGACGTTATCATCACCGTGCATCCGGCTGGATTGGCGCTGGCCGCGCTCTATGGCGCTCTGATCGCCCTGGGCTTTTCCCTCTGGCCGATAGGGCGCGCGCGCGCTGTGCCGGCGGGAACCTTGTTCCGCGAACTGGTACAGCCGGCCGGGGGCATGCCAGATCGTTTTATGGTAGGTGCGACCGCGATTACGCTGGCGGCGCTGGTCGCACTGGTTCTCGCGACCTCCAGCCAACTGGTCTTCTCGGCCGGCTTCGCGGCCGGTGCAATCGTTGCCTTCGGCGTGCTTGGGTTGGCTGCACGAGGACTTGCCTGGGCCGCCAGAGGCATCGGACGCATCGATTGGGTGCGCCGGAAGCCGACCTTGCGGCTGGCCTTGGCAAACCTGACCCGGCCCGGCGCGGCTACGGTCAGCGTCGTGTTGTCGCTCGGTCTGGGACTGACCATCCTGGTCGCCATCGCCCAGGTGGAGAGCGATTTCCGCGGCGAGGTTCAACGCGTCCTGCCGGCTGAAGCACCGGCATTTTTCTTTCTCGACATTCAGCACGCCGACCGTGACGCTTTCCGCAGCGCCATCGCCGCCTTGCCCGGCGTGACCAAAGTCGAGACCGTACCCTCTCTGCGCGGCCGGATCGTCGCCGCCCACGGCATGCCCGCGGAGAAAGCCATCGTCGACAAGCGCTATGCCTGGGTTCTGGGCGGCGACCGTGGCATCACCTATTCCACCGCCATGCCGCCGCGCTCACACCTGATCGCCGGCGACTGGTGGCCGGCGGACTATCACGGGGCGCCTAAGGTCTCGATCGCCAAAGAAGTGATGCTGGCGCTGGGACTGAAAGTCGGTGACGAACTGACCTTCAACATCGTCGGCCGCGACCTCAAGGCGACTGTCGCCAATGTGCGGGAGATCGACTGGGGCGGGCTCGGGATTAATTTCTCGCTGGTCTTCGCCCCCGGCTTCCTAGAGGGCGCACCGCAAACTGAGATCGCCACTGCCTATGCCCCACGTTCCGTGGAGCCCGCAATCGAACGCGTCGTCAACCAAAGCTTCCCCGGCATCACCATGATCGGCGTGCGCGATGCGCTGGCGACAGTCGACAATCTGATCGGGGAGATCGGGACGGCCGTCCGACTGACAGCCGGTGTCGCGCTGGCCGCGGGCACTTTGGTGCTGGCCGGCGCAATCGCTGCGGGCGAACGCCGGCGCATCTACGACGCCGTTGTCCTGAAGGTGCTGGGCGCGACTCGCGGCACGATCGTGCGCGCTTTCCTGCTCGAGCATGGGATATTGGGCCTGATGGCGGCGACGATCGCAATCGCACTCGGTAGTCTGGCCGCCTGGGCGGTCGTCGTGCCGGTGATGGATCTGCATTGGCGTTTCAGCGTGATGGCGGCATTCGGTGTCGCGGCAACGGCTGCCGTCATAACCTTGGCCTTCGGGCTGGTCGGCACCTGGCGCGCCTTGGGGCAGCGTGCGGCCCCGCTTTTGCGGAATGAGTAGCGCCGAGGCCCCGGCGAGAGTAGTATTTAAATCTCGAGGTTGCCGCACAATATAATGGCCGTGGCAATCACTCGGGTTCTTTAAGGAGAAGCCCTTACATGTCTTACGACTTTAATAACGGGATCAGGACCGCCCGCGGGAGCATCGGCGTCACGTTCGACGCGGCGCTGCGCGCCCATATGGTGCGGGTCTATAACCATATGACCGCCGGTCTCATGGTGACCGGAATCATCGCTTACTTGGTCAGCACTTCGCCGGCCATGATCCAGGCGATCTTCGGCTCGCCGCTGCGCATCCTGGTCATGCTGGCGCCCCTCGCCTTCGTGATGGTGATGTCGTTCGGCATCCAGCGACTATCGCTGGCCGCCCTGACCGGAACCTTCTACGGGTTCAGCGTGGCCATGGGTCTGTCGCTATCGACGATCTTCCTGGTCTACACACACGCGTCGATCGCACAGGTATTCTTCATCAGTGCAGCGATGTTCCTGTTTATGAGCCTCTACGGCTACACCACCAAGGCCGACCTCACGAACTGGGGTTCGTTCCTGATGATGGGCCTGTTCGGCATCATTATCGCCAGTCTGGTGAATATCTTCGTGCATTCGCCGGGCATGAACTTCGCAATCTCGGTGATCGGCGTGCTGATTTTTGTCGGCCTGACCGCTTATGACACGCAGAAGATCAAGGAAAACTACTCCGAGTCCTGGGGCGCCGAATCCAACGGCAAGCTCGCCTTGATGGGCGCGCTCAACCTCTATCTCGATTTCATCAACCTGTTCATGATGCTGCTGCGCCTGATGGGCAACCGCAGGTAATCGAACCAGCCCTATTGAAACCGAACCGCCAGGCCTTCACGGGTCTGGCGGTTTTGTTTTGATCTCAACGCAGGCGGGCGAAGAACGACTTCAACAAAGCCCCCGCCCTCGCCTCTTCGATGCCGCCGTAAATCTCGGGCTGATGGTGGCAGGTCGGCTGGCTGAACCAGCGGGGCCCATGCTCGACCGCCCCGCCTTTAGGATCGTAGGCGCCGAAATAGACCCGCCGGATACGGGCGAAGGCGATGGCCGCGGCGCACATGGCGCAGGGCTCCAGTGTCACATAGAGATCGCATTGCGGCAGGCGCGCTTCGCCGATAGCCTGGGCGGCGGCGCGGATGGCCAGGATTTCGGCATGGGCCGTCGGGTCGAAATCCTGTTCGGTCCGATTGCCGGCAGCAGCCAGAACTCGCCCCGTCGCGCAGTCTACAACTACGGCGCCGACCGGCACTTCGCCGCGTGACCCTGCAGCTTCGGCCTCTTGGAAGGCCAATGCCATTGGTGAAATTTCTGAATACGTGTCATCCATCGGCACAGCATAGACCCGGCAGGCCAGTCCGGCCTACCCTGGAGCGATCATGAGCGAATCCGAAACGACCAACGAAACCGAGGACCCGTCCAAAGGCGAACGCATCGCAAAGCGGATGGCGCGCGCGGGCCTCTGCTCGCGCCGCGATGCGGAACGCTGGATCGCAGAACGCCGCGTGGCGGTCAACGGCACCGTGCTGACCAGCCCGGCGGTCGTGGTCACGGCCGGCGACAAGATCGTGGTGGACGGCAAGCCCCTGCCCGATGCCGAGCCGGCGCGGCTCTGGCGCTATTACAAGCCATCCGGTCTGGTCACGACGGCACGCGATGAGCAGGGTCGAACCACGATCTTCGAGCGTTTGCCCCCCACTATGCCGCGGGTCGTCTCGGTCGGCCGTTTGGACATCACGTCGGAGGGGCTGCTGCTACTGACCAATGACGGCGGTTTGGCGCGCCATCTCGAGCTGCCGTCGACCGGGTGGGTGCGCCGCTATCGCGTGCGCGCCTTCGGGCGCATCGATCAGGCTGCGTTGGACAGGCTGAAAGACGGCATCACCGTCGAGGGCGTCAATTATGGATCGATCGAGGCGGTGATCGAACGCCAGCAGGGCAGCAATATGTGGATCAATATGGCCCTCTCTGAGGGGCGCAACCGCGAAATCCGCCGCGTGCTCGAAGCCATCGGACTGACGGTGAACCGGCTGATCCGCGTGTCCTACGGCCCGTTTCAGCTCGGCAAGATGTTCGAGGGCACCGTCGATGAGGTGCCGCGCCGCGTCCTGAAGGAACAACTCGGCGAATTCCTCGAAGGGGAAACCCGCGCGGCTAAGGCCAAGCGGCAGGAACGAAACCGCGAATCCGATGCGAATCGTCGCTGGCAGCCATAGGGGACGACGGCTGGAGGCCCCGGCCGACGACCATATTCGCCCGACCTCGGACCGCATCCGCGAATCCCTGTTCAATATCTTGCATCACCGATTGGGCGGATTTGTAGGGAAACACGTTCTGGACGGCTTCGCCGGAACCGGCGCGCTAGGGTTCGAAGCCCTCTCGCGCGGGGCGGCCTCGGTGCTGTTCGTCGATCAAAATCGCGATGCCCTGGCGCTTTGCCGCCGCAATGCAGCGTCTTTGGGATTAACCGATCGATCCGAGTTTAACCTGACCGATCTGACGCGCTGGCCGGCGGGTTCAACGGTATTCGATCTCGTTCTGCTTGATCCGCCGTATGGCAAGGGGTTGGCTGGCGCCGCGCTGAATGCGCTGGCCCTTGGGGGCGCTTTGGGCCCCCAGTCGATCGCGGTAGTCGAAGCGGACCGATCACAACCGGAACTCATTCCACCCGGGTTCGCCGTGATCGACAGCCGCGATTACGGCAGGACACGAATTGAGTTGCTGGCGCGGTCCTAACGGACGGCCGGAGCACCGGCGCTGACTGTGGCCGGTGCAACCGGATGCGTATCTGAGGTCACCATCATGAAAACGACCGAAGCGGCCAGCCACGCCACGATCATTAGCAGACCGTATTTTCTGAAAATGGCCTGCCGGTCGGCCATCTTTGCCGGCAGCGTTTGAGATACGGCCGAGCGCGGCAGTAATTCGGCCAGGCGCCGCGCTGTGGCGTTATCGCTCGCAAGGCCCAACAGCGCGGCTATTGCCGCAACAGCTGCCTGCCTGGGCAGCGCCGCGAGCCGTTTGGCCTCAGCCCAGGGATCGACGCCGGCCCGGGCCAGAGCGGACAGCACGCTCAGATCCATCCCGTTTTCCTCGACTCCGAGGGATTCGAAGAGAAACGCGTCGTATGCGTCGCTCATCGAGGCATGATTGGCCAATTTCGACTCTCCTTTGAACGATGCGCAAGGCGCAGTCGGGTAACAGTAGCTAAGCAGGCTTTGATCCGTCCAGCTTCGGAAAGGGTACCATCAATCCGCGAGTCTCATCCCACAGCGCATAGCGCCAACTCTTCAAGCCGCTCCAAAGTGACAGGGTCGGCGCAGTTTGTAACTCGGCCGAAGCATTGTGGCAGCGTTCAAGACGGTAATTCGGGATTCGCGGATTGAAATGATGGACATGGTGAAAGCCGATATTGCCGGTAAACCACTGCAGCAAACGGGGCAGCTTTAAATAGGAACTGCCCTGAAGCGACGCCCCCGCGACCGACCAGTCGCCCTTGCGCGCCCACAGCGTGTGCTCAAATCGGTGTTGAAGGGAAAAGAGCCAAACCCCGACCATCGCGGCGATTACCGCTATTGGAATCTGTGCTGACAGAACGCGCCGGAAGCCGAACGACACTCCAAGGACGATAAGCAGAATAAGAATGCCCAGGTTGGTCAGATGGACGCCCAGCTTTTCACGGCGCCAACTGTCCGGCGAATCGAATGGGATCCGGTACAGCGCCAAGAATACCAGCGGCGGCAGCAAAATCAGCGATACGATCGGGTTGCGCATCACCCGATAGCGCCGCTGTTCGACCGGCGACAGGGCGGCATATTCATCTACCGTCAGGCAGGTCGAATAGATGTCGAGTCCGCTGTCCCGACGGTCGAGATTATTCCAGTTGGCATGATGCTGCCCGTGGTGACGCCGCCATTGGGTATAGGGGGCCAGCGTGATCAAGCTGGCGATCCAGCCGAGGGTTTCATTGGCCTTGCGCGCGGCGAAAAACGACCCGTGTCCGCAATCATGCTGGATTATGAAGATACGCACGACAAAACCTGCGCCCAGCAGCCACAGTACAGGCTTTATCCACCAGGCCAGATTCGGCACGGCAAAAAGGATCGCGCAGACCAGCACATAGGGACCGAACGAACTGGCAATCTGCCAGAGGCTCTGCGCCAAATGGGGCCGCTGAATATTTGATAATTGCGGGTCGGTATCCCGTGCGCCCATTGTCATTTTTTCTCTCCGGCTCGCCTTGCCGTATCAAATGACGTGGATCGCAAATGCGCAAATATATCAAATATTTGAGCATCTCTTTCGTCATCAACAGACGTGAGCAACGATAATATTTTTGAGTACCTAGTATATATCGCCCATTAGAGGGCATAATTCAAGAAACATAGGGACAAATATTATACCGGAGCGGGAGGATTTATTTTTCTGCTATACCATTCGGATGTTGAATCGATTGGCTAACGCGACGAAATTTGATCTTTTGCGATAGAAGATTTCTCCCGAACGCCAATTCTGCCGGAACGACGGTCTCGGCGTCGCTGTTGATCCAGGAAGGGCGGGAGGTTGTGATGACAAAGCAAGGCCATATCGAGGCGGCCGAACGGCACGAGCAGGCCGCCATTGCCCATCGCACGGCGGCCGAAATCTACGACGGCGGCGATGCCGAGGCGGCGCGTCGGCAGACCATAATCGCCCATGAATATTCAAAGGCTGCGCACGACCGATCGGCCGAAATGCAAGCCAAGGTCGGCGACGCCGGCCCGGCCACACGTCGTTACGAAGGGCTTTGACGATCCGATAACGCTGCCGCCGGTTGCCTCTGCCATCCACCGCCCAGCGCCAGAAAAAGGGAGACCTGGTCGCCCGCAACCTCACTGTGGGCCAGCACCAGTGTAGGGACTACAGGTTCGTTGAACAGGTTGGGCACCATGGCGCCCGCTGCGATGCTTCCCACCGCCATGCTGGGCGCATTGGCCGGCATCTCGATCACCTTTATCTCGATGCGACCGGCATTCCAGGGTTGGGAGGAGCCGTGGCTGTTCTTCATGTCCTTTGCCATCGTCCTGATCAACTGGACCGCCAATGTGCGGCTTCCCGGCGGTTTGCCCGGCGGACTGGTTGCGGTGGTGATTGGAACTATGCTCGCTTGGCTCGCCAAGGCATTCCATCTCGACGAACTCATGCAGCCGGCCGACGTGGTCAGCAGCTTCAGCCAATTCGGCCTGCACCTGCCCTATCCCTCCGGCGACTTTATGAAGGCAGTGGGCGGAATCGGACCGCTTCTGGTCACAGCGGTCCCCCTGGGCATCTATAATTTCACCGAAGGCATGAACAATGTCGAAAGCGCGGCCGCCGCGGGCGACGATTACAACCTGCGGCAAATCCTGCTCGCCGACGGTATCGGGGCCATCGTCGGTGCCCTGCTGGGCAGCCCGTTCCCGCCGGCCGTCTATATCGGCCATCCGGGCTGGAAAGCGGTCGGTGGTCGGATCGGCTATTCGATGGCGACCGGGGTCGTCATCGGCCTGGTCTGCTTCCTGGGCCTGACTGCGCTGTTGCTGGCGGTCATCCCGCTGGTCGCGATCCTGCCGATTCTGCTCTATATCGGACTGGTAATCGGGGCGCAGGCTTTTCAGGCGGTCCCGCTGCGGCATGCGCCGGCGGTCATCCTTGCAATCCTGCCCAACATCGCCGGCTGGGCGCAAACCCAGATCGATAATGCGCTGGGCGCGGCCGGCACGACGGCCGAGGCGATCGGCTATGACAAGCTGGCGATGAACGGCGTCATCTATCACGGCATGGCGCTGCTGGGTGGCGGCGCGGTGCTGGCCGGGTTGATCCTGGGGGCGATCGCCGCCTTCATCATTGACCGCAAGTTCGGCTGGGAGGCGGTCTATGCCGGCGCGGGCGCGGTCTTTTCCTTCTTCGGCTTCATACACGGCACGTCGCTGGGATGGGGCAATTCGGCGCCCGTGGCGCTGGGTTATGTCATGATCGCCGGCATCTGCCTGGTGTTTAGCCGGAAAGGGGTTCTGGCCAAGTTACCGCCGATGGTCGACGTCGAACACGCGATGGCCGAGTAGCCGATTGACCGGCAGAGGCGCGTTCAGCGCCTCTGCCGGTCAGCCTCGCTTCATCCAAGAGCTTCGACCAAATGTTGCGAATTCGAAACCGATCCGAAGACCCCGCCCTGCATTTTTACCATGCGAATTGCGTGGTCGTGATTGGCCCTGTCGGTTGCGGCACAACAATCCTCGAGCAACAGGCACTCGAAACCGCGATCGTTGGCCTCGCGCATCGTCGTATGCACGCGGACATCCGTCGTGATCCCCGTCAGCACGATATTGGTGATTGCGCGCGTGCGCAGGATCAGTTCCAGATCCGTCGCGCAGAACGATCCCTTTCCCGGCTTGTCGATAATCGGTTCGCCCGCCAAGGGGGAAAGTTCGGGAATGATGTTCCAGCCCGGCTCGCCACGCACCAGAATGCGCCCGCAGGGGCCGGGATCCCCGATGCCGGCCCCGATTCGGCGCGACCGCCAGCGTTTGTTTGCCGGCAAGTCGGACAGATCGGGCCGATGGCCTTCGCGCGTATGGATCACGTGGTATCCCTTGGCGCGCATGACATCCAGCACAAACCCTATCGGCGCGATCGGCGCCCGGGTCAGCGACAAATCATAACCCATGCTGTCGACATAGCCGCCAGGCCCGCAGAAATCCGTCTGCATGTCGATAATAATCAGCGCCGTATTCGCAGGCGAAAGGCTTCCGTCAAATGGCCAGGGATAAGGATCTGCAATAACAGTGCGATCGGTCATGACGACACCCAGTGATAAAATTATGACTAGGAGTTTTATATGCCTATATCATGATTAGAGTCCATATATATTTACAATAATTATCTATGTATTCTAGTCTTACTAAGAGTATTGCGACATAATACTCGTTACTTAAATATTTTTATTCATTGTAAAAAGACGCCCGCCTGAACTCGTACTGGCGAAAATTGCTGTCGAAGGGGTGGTAAGGACCGCCCAGCTCACCATCTCTAGCTCGGTCCACAACCACCGAAGATGGAGCAGCCGATGGCGAATATTCCCGAAAAATATCTCGATCTCGTCGACAAGAAGATCGCGTTCGCCAGTCTGGCAACCTTGATGCCGGATGGCACACCGCAGGTGACGCCGGTGTGGTTCGACTATAAGGACGGGCTGGTGATCGTGAACACCGCGATCGGCCGGACCAAGGCCCGCAACATGCAGGAAGGCGCGCACGTCGCGCTGTCGATCCCGGACCCCGACAATCCCTACCGCTATGTCCAAGTCCGCGGCCGCGTAACCCGGACCACGACCGACGGGGCTGATGAGAATATCGAGGCGCTATCGCATAAATATCTGGGCAAGCCCTACCCGTTTCGGCAACCGGGCGAGGACCGGATCATTGTCGAAATCACGCCCGACCGTGTTTCCGCCAGCGGCTGACATAAAAATGCCCCATCCGAGCGGCCGAGATACGGCAACAAGATAGGGCTCTCGACTTAGAAAAGCCTGGGCACACGGATCGAAACCCCGCACCCAGGCTTTCTGCGCTTACTTGGACATGCTGTCCTTGTCGTCTTTCTTCATCGTGTCTTTGGACATGCTGTCCTTCGACATCGTGTCCTTCTTCATCGAATCCTTGGCCATCGTGTCTTTAGCCATCGTATCCTTTTTCATGCTGTCCTTGGCCATGGTGTCTTTGGCCATCGTGTCCTTCTTCATCGAATCCTTCGACATGCTGTCCTTGGACATCGTGTCCTTGGATGCGTCCTGAGCGAAAGAGACGGGCGAGAAGGCCAGGCCGAAAGATACGGCGACAGCTGAAACGGCGAGGGTCGTGGCTTTAAAACTGAACATTGACTATCCCCTTTATTTTAGGATGCAGGAACGGTGACTACCGTTACCGTACTTTCGTCCTGCGCTT
This sequence comes from Rhodospirillales bacterium, assembly GCA_003165335.1. Lineage (GTDB taxonomy): Bacteria > Pseudomonadota > Alphaproteobacteria > BOG-932 > Roseiterribacteraceae > BOG-932. The sequence continues at coordinate 55,509 of PLTD01000022.1, forward strand.
TACGATGGTTACATCATATATACGAATTTTATGATCCGCTGAACCAATTATATCCCTGGTCCTCCCAATAACCGCCCGGAAAATCATTGGTCACATAAATTTCGGCGATTAACTTCGGATTCTTAAAACCGAGTTTGGTCGGAACCCGCAATTTGAGCGGATAGCCATATTTCGGCGGCAGCTCGGCATCGCCGTAATCCAGCGCCAGCAAAGTCTGCGGATGCAGCGCTGTCGCCATATCGATGCTGGAATAATATTTGTCCGCGCATTTGAAGCCGACATATTTGGCCCGCATATCCGCACCGACCTGCTGCAGGAATGTACGGAAAGGCGCACCGCCCCATTTGCCGATCGCACTCCACCCCTCAACGCAGATATGACGCGTCACCTGGCTTGTCTGCGGCAGCGCGCGTAGACGGGCGAGAGTCCATGGGGTCTTGTCCTCGACCAACCCCGATACCTGAAGCTTGTAATCCGAACCGTCGATCACCGGCGTCTCGTCTTCGCCGTAAAAGGCGTTGAACGGAAAGGGTTTGGTGATTGCGCTCTCAGGATAGACCGGGGCCAGCTTGTTCGGGTCGAACAGCGCGGCTTGGACCTTGTCGTTAAAACGCGACACGACCCAAAGCACTTTTTCGATATCATCGTCCTCGCCCCAATTGCACCCGGTCAGCATCGACAGAGCGCCGAAGGACAGCGCTTGACGCATGAACAGGCGGCGCTCGAGACGCGCCAGAGCTGGCCTCAAATCGGCCAGCTTCGAGGGCTTGCGGGTAAGGATGCTCATATCGGCGCTCCTTCAGGATCTTGGCTGTGCGGGTCGTGGGCCGGGGCACGGCCTGTAATCATCGGCGGAAGAGTGGAAGGAACCAGGGCCACAAGCACCAAATGCACAGCGACGAAGCCGACGATCCCCGCCATCATCGCGAAATGCACGATGCGGGCAAAATCATAGCCGCCGAGCAGACCGGTCACGAATTGGAACTGCACCGGCTTCCAGATCGCCAGGCCGGAGATAACGACGCCGACACCGAATAGTATGACGACGATATAGAGCAGCTTTTGCACGGCATTATAGACGCCCAGGCGGTGCTTCAGTTTGAAGGTCAGGGCGGCCACGAAATCACGCCAGATTGCCCGGATGCTGAGCGGCAGAAAATCATGCCGGAAATGACCCGAGAGCATGCCATACAATACATAAATTAGCCCATTGATCACCAAGACCCACAGCGCCGCGAAATGCCAGGCAAGAGCGCCGCCGAGCCAACCGCCGAGCGTCAGATATTTGGCGAAGCGAAAATCGAAAATGGGCGAGGCGTTGTAGATCGCCCAGCCGCTCGTCACCATGCACAGAATGGCCAACGCATTGATCCAGTGGGTAATGCGGACCATTAGCGGGTGGATGATTGGGCGCTTCGGCTTGCCTGTATTCATCAATGTCATCGACCGCCCCTTCGCGGATATTGCCTACGCCGGGTTGTTCGCGGCCGCGCGAGAAAGGTTACTGCATATTCGGAAGGCATTCGAGCCTCAACGTGTATAAACGGCTTGAGATGGTGCAACAGTTGCACCATTTTGAGGTATGGTCACAATGTTTCGCGGTTCCAACTGGAAGATTGCGGTCTACGGCCGAGACCATGGCAAACCGCATTTTCATATTGAGGGCGCGGATTTTCGTTGCTCGGTTTCGATTGCCGATTTCGAAAGGATTGTGGGCTCGGTGCCGCCATTGGTTATGCGCGAGGCGTTGGCATGGGCACGCCTGAATCAGGGGGCGCTTATGCAGACGTGGCAGGAGTTGAACGGATGAATATCACCGACAAAACGAGAACAATTACAAGCGCCCAAGCGATCGGGCCCGTCAGTCTGAGTCTGGTGTGGAGCGACGGGACCGCAGCGGACCTCAATCTCAGAGGTTTTCTCGGGGATCGGGCGTTCGTCGCGCTACGCGCTCCTGCTGAATTCGAACGCGTAAAGGTCGGCGATTGGGGTCACAGCCTTGCATGGCCTTCGGGGTGCGAGATCGGGGCGGACACGCTTTGGCTCGAGACGCTCTCGGCGACCGGGCACGGCGATACAAGACTATTTCTGGAATGGCGACTACGCCACGCCCTGTCGCTCAGCAAAGCGGCCGACGCTCTGGGGATATCCCGCCGGATGACAGCTTATTATTCCAGCGGGGAAAAGCCGGTGCCAAAGCCGATCCTGCTCGCCTGCCGTGGCTGGGAGGTTGATGACGGGCGAAGTCTCTCAGCTTTACCAGAGCATCGGAGCTGCCGTTAAAAAACGTTCCCCCTATGGGGTATCGAGGCTCTTCTTGGGCTACCAGCACTTGAGGCAATGTGCCTTCTATTGTCCCCACGTGTGCCTGAGAGGCTAAAAGAGACAATCCAATCGCTATCAGATTCATCGCTTCGCCCCCATACAACCTATCCCAATTTCCTTGGACGATGGCGAATGACGACTACCTTGGGCTCCGTATATTCCGCCACCATCGACCGCACACCCTCTCGGCCGAAGCCGGAAGTGCCGGTACCGCCATAAGGCATCTGGTCGACGCGCCATGCGCTGGGGCCGTTGATGATAACACCGCCCGCACGCACCTGGTCGGCCAAGGTCAACGCAAGGTCGAGGTTGTTGGTGTAGATGCCCACATGGATCGCGCCGTCGACCGCATTGGTCTGCGTCACCGCTTCGGCAAGACTGTCGACCGGCGCCAAAGCAACCACCGGGCCGAAGGCCTCGACCCGCATCAAGCGCATCTTCGCCGTCACATCGGCCAACACCGCCGGCTGTACCAGCGCGCCATCGCGCGTGCCGCCGCACATCAGCCGAGCGCCTTTGGCAGTGGCATCGACGATCAGCGCCTCTACCCGTCGCGCCGCCGCCTCGTCGACCAACGGACCGACCTCGGTTGCCGGATTGCGCGGGTCGCCTGTCACCAAAGCAGCAACCCGCTCCGTAATCAGACGGGTGAAGCGCTCATAGGCCGGACGCTCGACATAAATCCGCTGAACCGCGAGGCAGGCCTGACCTGAACGCACAAAGCCGCCGGCGGTACATTGATCTGCCGCCAATTCCATATCCGCATCGGCTGCGATAATCACTGCGCCGACACCACCCAACTCCAGATGTACGCGCTTACGCGGCACAGCATCCTTGATCTTCCAACCGACATCGCCACCGGTGAAAGTGATCAACGGAAAGCGCGGGTCGTGGATGATCCGCATCGTCGCGTCATTGTCCAGCGGCAGCACTGCCAGCGCCTCGGCCGGCCAACCGGCTTTGACCACATGCTGAGCGAGCAGCACCGCCGAACGCGGCACGCGCGGCGACGGCTTGATGATGATCGAGCAGCCGGCGACGATGGCCGGGGCTATCTTATGTGCCGCGATCAGCATCGGACCGTTAAAGGCAGTGATGCCCAGCACCGGGCCGATCGGCTCGGCTTTCACAATGCCGATCGCATCTCGACCGCGCGCGGCCGCATCGAGATTGACCTGCCCGTCGACACCCTCCCGCGCCACGGCGGCCGACAGGCTGAACACCTCGATCGTGCGCTCCAACTCCAGCACCATGTCGCGCCGGGTCAGGCAGCCGCTTTCCTCAGTAATCGCATCGACGATGGCGTTCTCCTCGGCCTTGAGCGACTGCACGACCCGATCGAGGATCGCCGCGCGATCGTAGGAACTGAGTTTCTTAGTGGCGGCGATGGCGGAGGCGACACCCGCTACCGCTTGCTCGATCGATGCGTCGTCGAGCGGAACATGATTGCCGCCGATGAAGGCCAGCATGGGGCCATTATTGTCAGTCATCAAATCCTCCGCGAGAAACCCCGGCCTTCAGGCCGGGGAGGG